>JAITEE010000035.1 GCA_031282205.1 Candidatus Methanovirga aequatorialis
CTTTCAGGTCTAGATAGTATTCTTTCAGGTCTAGATAGTATTCTTTCAGGTCTAGATAGTATTCTTTCAGGTCTAGATAGTATTCTTTCAGGTCTAGATAGTATTCTTTCAGGTCTAGGTAAAATTTTAATCAAACTTTTAAAAGTTTGACTTAACTACTTACATATACATATTCTGGAACCCATGAATCATAAGGTACGGTCCAGTCGGTACCAGATCCCCAACCATTATTAACGACTCTACAAGTTTCCAACCAGTAGAAATTGCTACCAATATATACATACGGTACACGATGGTTTCCCATCTCGGTATGTCCTTGATATATTCCACATCTGTAACCTGCAGCACTAAGTTGATCGTATACAATTTGACTGAAGGTGTAGCAGTCACCATCTGAACCATAGGTCATTCCACTCAATTGGCTTTTCAACGAGTTTACAAGACCCCATCCATCACCAGAGTAGGAGTTACCACTATAAGGAGCAGAGTATGAGTCAGTACTGTCTGAAACTACACCACGTGAAGAATCGCTACTGCTTGAAGAAGTAACATTACTCTCTACAGTATTTGTAACTACAGTATTTGTAGCATCAAAATGAATGGATTCTGGAAGAACGTTATTATCAGACATATAATTTACTACACTTACAAATCCATCAACTGTAGAATTAAAGGAGATATTACCCAGTTTTTCACTCTTTAAGAAATTGGGTGCCTGATTAGTCGCATCCATGAATTCAACTATAGACGCTGAAGCATTGACATATTCATTCTTATCAAGGTCATCCTCAGAATTACTCCCTTTAGAACAGGCAGAACCAATATTCTTTAAAACTGGAACAGAAGAAGAGTTGTTAGAACTGTATGTATTAATTATAACTCCAGATAGTAAGTATAAAAATTGTTCAACCGTATAATTTTGATCTGCGATTTCAACGTTAACAGGTAATCGCCCATTTTCGTCTTCATATTGCTTGAATTGTTTAGAAGCACTTATTACATCAGTTACATTAACATTTTCTTTAGTGACTTCATTAACAACATTCTCATTACCTACATTCGTATTTAAACTATTTACATTATTATAACCTTCATCCATAAGATAGCTTGCACTTATAAATGATACTGAAAGCATACAAACTATACCAATGATCAAAGAATTCTTCATTTTCGAAATAATTTCACCTCAAAGTTTATATTTTAAATATTCTTAATTTAAACATTCTCACAAAATTTTAAACATTCCCACAAAATTGAAAATCAAAATCCATCAGATGAGAGCATATTTCTATATCAACTTAATCAAATATATGGTTATTAAAATATATATGATTTTTTTTAATTGGTAAATATGACTTATATAAACATTAATCGTCATATGATTGATGGATTTTAAAAAATTCCAATTTTGCCTCATCTTCATTTTAAGATGAAGTCTTATATAAAGGTTTCTAAACAAGGTCTAAAAATAATTCAATATTATCCATTAAAAATAGATGCAACTTAGAATAAATTCGTTAAAAATGTTTAACTATGTAAAAATTAGATTAAAAATTAATTAAGTATTCAAAAATACAATTAATGAAATTTAAAAGAATTTAAACTATTTATTTAAAATAAGATAAATATTCAGCTTAATCATTTAAATAAAATAGGATGAAGTTTTATTTTAAAAAAATTCTATAATCTTAACCTCGTCATATCTAAATTCGGCTATTTTAATTGTTATTTTAAGAAAAAAAAGATATTTAAAGAAAAAGTAAGATGAGTTTTAAGATTAAATTTTTGAGGTGGTTACTAAATTTTTGTTATGCCTTGTATCCATTGAGATTAATAGCTAGAATCTATGCTTTGTTAATCTATCTTTTTTTATTCTAATTCAATAGTTTGAGTCTTTTTAATTGATATAAATCGATTTACAGTCTATTTTATGTTTATCATAGGATTTAATATTATGTTTTAGATGTTTAACATGATTTTTTATTTAAATCTAATTTTAAATAGTTAATATTCTTTGTTCATCCTCAAATAAATCATGAAATTATTTTTATTAATTTTAAATCAGAAATACATCAATACAGAGTTAATAAAAGACGTTAGATCCATTTTGATAGACAGGATAATGAACGTCCAAGTATTCCAAATCGACCAAAAATTGATTTATTCAATCAACAAGGAGTTTTATCGCATATTAAAAATATACAAATAGATATATTTAATTATTTGAATATATAAAGATATTTTTGTAAATAATATTAACTCCATAAAAGATATAACGATCAATTGATATAACAATGAAGTATAAAAACAACCTTCGTTAAGATATTAATATATCAGTTAGGGGAGTTAACAATGAAAAAAAACATTTATCCGTTTACAGCCATTGTAGGTCAAGATAAAATCAAAAAAGCTCTAATACTAAATGCAATCAATCCCTCCATTGGCGGAGTTTTGATCAAAGGAGATAGAGGAACAGGAAAAACAACGGCAGTTAGAGCACTAGCAGATTTACTCCCCAAAATAGAAGTTGTTAAAAACTCACCATTTAACGTTGATAAAAACGATTATTTAGAGTACGAAATCTACAAAATAGATAATAAAAATCCAAAAGATGATGTTGAATTAGATAAAGTCCCCATGAAGGTAGTTGAACTACCACTTGGAGCAACTGAGGATAGAATAATTGGTTCCTTAGATATTGAAAAAGCGTTACATGATGGAATTAAAGCATTAGAACCTGGAATACTAGCAAAGGCAAACCGAAACATACTTTACATTGACGAAATCAACTTACTGGATGATAACCTTGTAGACATTCTCTTGGATGCTGCAGCCTATGGAGTAAACATTATAGAAAGAGAAGGAATCTCAATTTCACATCCATCAGAATTCATACTTGTTGGAACAATGAATCCAGAAGAAGGAGAATTAAGAGGACAACTTTCTGATAGAATAGGGCTTGAAATCGAAGTCAAAGGGATAAAAAACATTGAAGAGAAAATAACGATCATGAAAAGAAGAGAAGAATTTGAAAGAAACCATGAAGAGTTCAATCATAAATTTAGAGAAGAACAAGTAAAACTTCAAAATAGAATAATCAGAGCAATCGGTCTCTTAGATGAAGTTGAAATCAGCGGAACATTTTTGGAGATCATCGCAAGGATAACGTTAGAACATGGTAGTGAAGGTCATAGAAGTGACATCTCAATTTTAAAAACATCAAAAACAATAGCTGCATTTAACGACCACAAAGAAGTGAATGATGAAGACTTAAAAGAAGCAATCGAATTAGTTCTAAGAGAAGACAAATTCCTATCTGAGAAGATCCAAGATATTAAAAGAGATGTTGAAAACAGAACCTCCAAATGAAAATTTTAAAAATGATATGAAAATCAGCTGCATTGTTAACTTTGAAAACAAGGAATAATAGAATATTATTTACTTTATTAATAACGTACATTAAAATAGATACTGTTAAGATAATATTTTTTTTAAAATAATGGTTATTTTTGTTGAGGAATTTCATGAGTACCCAAACGACTTTATATAGTTATAACAGTAGTATCAAAAACGATAAAGTAAAAATCAATAATCATAAAGCTAAAGCATATAGCAAATTTTATCGTATGCACAAATATTGGTCTAAAAAGCCATACAATATCATTAAACAGTTTATAGAAAAATATTCAGATGAAAAAGATATAATTTTGGATCCTTTTAATGGATCTGGAGTTTCTGTTTCAGAATCCATATTCAATGGGAGAAAAGGTTTTGGAATTGATATAAATCCTTCAGCAATTTTCATAACTGAACAACAGTTAAATAAAATAGATATAGGGAAATTTGAAAAAGAATTTAGAAATATTGAAAAAGAGTTAAAACAGAAGATTAATTCATTTTATTCATTGAACATTAACAATCAAAAAGAAACTGTGACTCATTTTATATGGGAAGGAGACAAAATAAACGAAATTTGGTATAAAAAAGCTAATAAAAAAGTCGTTGTATTCCCAAGTGAAGAAGATTACAAGTTATATAATTCATTTTCTTATGATAATATCTTTTTATTCTACCCTAAAGAACAGTTTTTTACAAATTCACGAATAAATGCTAAAAATGAAAAACATGTTTATGAGTTATTTACTCCAAGAAATCTGTTGGGATTATCATTGTTAATGGATAGAATTGAAAAAATTAAAGATGAGAACATAAAAAATATGTTCAAATTATGTTTTACAGGAGCTACTGGACAAGCTAGTAAAATGGTTTTTGTAATAAACAGAAAAGATAAGTATGGAAATATTAAAAAAGAAGTTGGGAGCTGGGTAATTGGATACTGGATACCGAAAGAAAACATGGAGATAAATGTATGGAATTGCTTTAATAATAGATATAATACTATTTTAAAAGCAAAAAAAGAATACGGCAAATTAGACATAAATATTAAAAAGACCAATAAATTTGAAGACCTGTTGACGTCTTCTAACCTGCTACTTATAAATGAAGCTTCTCAAATTGCATTACAAAAAATTCCTTCAGAATCTATAGATTATATAATAACCGATCCTCCACACGGTGATAGACAACCATATTTAGAGTTAAGTATGATGTGGAATTCTTGGTTAAAAAAAGAACATGAAATTAATTACGAAAATGAGATTATAATCAGTAATGCAAAAAAAAGGAATAAAAATATTGAAAACTATCATGAATTGTTAAATAACGTTTTAGATGAAATTGAAAGAGTATTGAAATACGGAAAATATTTTTCACTAATGTTCAATAGTATTGATGATAAGACTTGGACTAATTTAATAACCTATGTAAACACTCTTAACTTCAAAATTGAAAAAATTGAAACCTTGAACTACTCTGCAAATTCAGTTATTCAAGACAATAGAAAAGGTGGATTGAAAACAGATTTTATATTAACTTTTAAAAAATCCAAAAAAGAATTTAAAGAAGTAAAGTTTGTCAAGATGAAAGAAAATAATCAACTATTTATAGACATTATTAATAGTCATTTAAAGAGGAATACTAATGGTTTAGAAACATATGAACTATTGAATTATTTAATACATGAGTTTTTAAATAATCATGAGTTTTTTAAATTATCTGAAGTGTTAAAACTTTTAAAAGATAATTTTAAGACGAAAAATGGTAAATGGAGTTTATTAAATGAAGGATATGAAAATGGAATTTAATAATTTGAAAAAATATGATATTGACCCTTTTATTTACTGATATTTTTGTAGTATGAATATGTTAATAGTTCTTTTAAAGATCATGGATAATCACCTTAATACGTGCTATTATTTATGGAAGGATCATCATCGAAAAGTTTATCAATTTATAAAACATCAACATCCAATATGATCCATTTAAATTTAATAGTGTACTAAATAATGTTTGCAAATAATGAAATTTTTAATAACTTAGTATAACTATTAAATTTTTAATTAAAGAAATTTTAATTAATATTTTTAAAAATAAAAGTAGTTTAATAGTCATTTTATTAATTAATAAGATTTAAATAAAAATTAATTAAAAAAATGATATTCTAAACCCAAGTGATTAACTACAAATATTTTTTATTCCACTATGAGTCGTGGCCAAAAATCAAATTTTTAAAGATTTTACTAAATTTAATTCCAATATTTACTCTTTAAATTTTATTTAATCCATGAATTTATCATAATTATGAGAATATAATTATAATAAAACTTTAAATTAAATTTTAATGTGATTTCAATGATTAAATTTAAAATAAATAAATTCAAAATCTTAGTGAAACGACTTTTGGCCACGACTCACTATAGAGAATTTTTATAAAAAAGAATTACAGTTTAAATCGAAAAGTTTAAAAATAATCATCAATTTTATTTCTTTATTTTACCCTTAATTTTCAAAACAAATGAAATTTATTGAGTATTTTAATTACTTTCAAAAGTTTGGAGTTTAACTATAAATTAATAATTGATAAGCATTATCACAATAGAACTAAATCCAAATAAATATTGTAGTAGTGAGCATGTAGAGAGAAGTTAAGCAGTAACTATCCAACAAAATATCAAAGTTAATAAAACCAAAGTTACTCGACTGATAACAACCTAAATTTAGATATTATGAAAAGAAATATTTATCCGTTTACAGCCATTGTAGGTCAGGAAAAGATTAAAAAAGCTCTAATACTAAATGCAATCAACCCTTCAATCGGCGGAGTTTTGATCAAAGGAGATAGAGGAACAGGAAAAACAACGGCAGTTAGAGCACTAGCCAGTTTATTACCTGAAATAGAGGTTGTAGAAAATTCACCATTTAACGTTAATAGAAACGAGTATATGGAGTTTAAATTGTATAAATTCAACAATAAAACAAAAGAGGACATGATTAAAACAACAAAAAAACATAAGAAAATAGTTGAACTGCCACTTGGAGCAACTGAAGACAGAGTGGTTGGCTCTATGAATATAGAGAAAGGATTAAAAGAAGGCATAAAGCAATTAGAACCTGGAATATTAGCCAACGCCAATAACAACGTACTATACATAGATGAAATCAACCTCCTTGACGATAACCTAATCGATGTTCTATTGGATGCCGCTGCTTTTGGAGTAAATACAGTTGAAAGAGAGGGGATATCAATCAAACACCCATCAAAATTCGTTTTAATCGGGACAATGAACCCGGAAGAAGGAGAACTTAGAAAACAACTTTCAGATAGAATAGGGTTAGAAATATTGGTTAAAGGAGTAGAGGATATCAAAGAAAAAATCAAAATAATGGAATACAGACAGACATTTGAGAAAAATCCTAGGTCGTTCAAAGAAAAATTTGAAAGTAGGCAAAAAGAACTTAAAGAAAAAATAAAAAATGCGATAGAAATTCTAGATGATGTAGAGATCAAAGAAGAGTTAATTAAAACAATAGCGATGCTAACCAATAATCTAGGATTAGAAGGTCATAGAAAAGATATAACCATTTTAAAAACATCAAAAACAATAGCTGCACTTGAAGGAAGCAGAGAAGTAAGTTATGATAATCTAATTGAAGCAATTGAATTAGTTCTAGGTGAATATCCAGACTGTGCAAGTAATCTTCAAAATACGTTCCAAAAAAACAACGAAGAAGAGAACAATGAAAAGAGTGATGAAAATCAGAATAAAGAAAAACTCAATCAAAACAAAGAAGAAGAGAACAAATCCAACGAAGATGAAAAAAACCATGACCCCAACGATGGATCCAATCAAAACAATGAACCCAATGGAGACAATGAAAAGGACAAACAAAAAACCAATCAAAACAGTGAAGTCAATCAAGAAAAACAAGAAGATGAACTAGAAGAAGAAAATGAAAATCTATCAAATCAAACACAAAGTGGAACAGACTTCAAAACAAAAGAAAACGAAAACAAAGATGACGATTTAAGAATTAAAACGTTAGAAAACCAAAGTGAACTTAACAAATTCCAGATTAAAGAATTAGAAAAAGACATCAATAAAATCCTAGTTGTAAAGGGAAGAGAAAAAGAAAAATTATATGGAAGTAGAGTGAATTCAAAAACAGAGAAAGGTAAATATGTTAAAACAAAATTTTCATCTGATTATAAGGATATAGCTATTGATGCAACATTACGAGCGGCAGCAATCCACTCCAAAAATAAAATCACGGTTAAAAAAGAGGACTTAAGAACCAAAATCAGAAAACATAAAGCAAAAGCAAGTATAGCCGTTGTTATGGACATGAGCGGTTCGATGATGAGTGATGAAAAAATAAATAAAATAAAAGGAATATTATACAAAATCATTAAAAATATAAATAAAAATAAGGACAAGTTAAGTGTAGTTGGTTTTAAAGGAAAAGAAAGTGAAATCATAATACCAAACACCAAAAGACCAAGTTCATTCTTAGATAAGTTAGAACAAATAAAAGTAGGTGGAACAACACCAATGGCCACAGGACTAAAAAAAGGATATGAAATTCTTAAAAAAGAAAATAAAAAAGGAGAATTTATCCCAATGTTAATCCTACTATCGGATGGAATGCCAAATGTAGGAATTAAAAACAGCGAAGTGAAAACCCTTACAGGAAGCCCTATAAAAGACGTTTTAGCCATTGGAAAGCAATTAGCCGATGAAAAAATATACACCATAATCATAAACTTTGAAAAAAAGATTAAACAAGGTAGAAACGTCAGCCTAGAATTGGCCATAATATCAAACGGAAGATACTACGACCTAGAAAACGTTCAAGATTCAAGTGCAACAATCGATAAAATACTAACCTACGAACGAACACTTTTATAAACGACATTTAAATAGCTATTTACCAATCCATCACCAATAAAGCGATCTATCCTCTAAAACATAGTTTAATTAATAACAATTTTATTTTACATTTACTTTTTACTACTTTTAAAATAATTAAAACAGTTAAAAATAGCACCAACAATAAAAACTCTTATTTTATCATATAAATAGCTATTTTCAGTTTAAATAGAATAAAATTAATTATTTAATCTCAATATTTTAAATAAAAAGTAATTCAATGGTGTGTGTGTGTGTGTGTGTGTGTGTCTTGTGTTTTTGTTAAAAAAATAAAACACTGCCAATTATCCTTAAATTAATATAATTCTTTTTAACTACTAATTAACTAAATAAACAAGTTTAAATAAGTTTTAATTTCAGAAATAAGACCCATATATTTAAATATAATTAGTATTAAGATTAATAATGTAAATAAATTGATCTAATACAATGAAGAGCGATCGATTTTTTTCACAGAATGAATGTTTTGTCTAATAAATCCCAAAAATACATGGGTGACGTAATAAAGTAAGTTGATTAAAATGAATGAAAAAAAAATTAACAATATAAACAATGTAGTTAAAGTTGAACCTACATCAAGAACAACTGAATTGATCTTAGGTATATTAGGTGGTGTTTTTGGTTTAATTGGTGCTGTTTTTGGTATGATGATAGGTAGTTTAGATGCTTCTTTTAATGGTGAAAGTCAGATCATAGGACTATCACTCGGTGCTTTTATATTTAGTATACTTGGGCTAATATTCAGTATACTAATTAAAAAAAATCATAAACTATATGGTATATTAACTCTATTATCTGGTATAGCTTTATTAATATGTATCTCATTATTTGGATCAATTGGTGCTATTTTTTTCGTCATAGCAGGTATTTTAGGAGTAGTGAGAAAATAATCCAATGATATGTATAATATTTTGCCATAGAAGACCAGATAGATCCTTTCATTTCAAAGGAAAACAATTTCCAATATGTGCAAGATGTACAGGTTTAGTAACTGGTTTCCTAACAGCCTTAATACTAGAATTAATGTTTATTAGGTTGCCTTTAATGGTTGGTTTTTGCTGTATTCCATTAATTATTGACGGTGGACTACAATTAGCAACCAATTACGAATCTAACAACATAAAAAGATTTATAACTGGTTTATTATTCATGATTGGATTTTATAGTTTAATATGTGTGATATTATGAATATTAAAGAAAAATTTTTAAATGAAGATGATAGTATAAACTATTTAAAAGCTTTTGGTGGATGTTGTGGGTTAATTATAATATTAGGAATATTATTATTAGCCATTGGAAGTTTAAATAACCATAATTCGACAAATACTACAACAACCTCAACAAATACTAATTCAAATAATAATGTTAAAACAGCCGTTGAATTTAGTGATGTTAATGTTTTCACGGGTGACTATGGTAATATAAAAGTTACAGGTAAATTTAAATTCACTGATAAAGATCACGGTTACGTTAGCTTTGGTGCTCAAGTACATTTAAAAGATGGTACTACTACATCTGAATCAATTATTCAGAACTTTAATAATATTCACAAAGGTACGATCTATAATCTTGAGGGTAGTCTTATGACAACAAATTTAAATAAATTCGACGGTAATGGAGTATCATTATCAGATATTGAAAGTATAGATATTACAGACAATAATAAAGTTGTTTACACCTGGAAGAATGAATAATCTCTTCCATTATTTAATTTCTTTTTCTCTATTAACTTTAAATAAGTTTTAATTTCAAAAAATTAAAAAATATTTTCAAAGGATTAAAAAGACAATTACTGAGATTTATTAATAATTGGAAAGTTATAAACCAATAAGGTGGTAAATTGAAGATTTTTTCAAATATATGCAAGAATGAGTTAATTTAAAGAGAATCCATAGATATACTCCAAAATCAGCTAAAATACGGCACTATTGTATGTGTTTATAGCTAGAACAAACAATGTAGATGAACTACAATTTCTATACTCTAATTATAAACTAAGTAATTGGTGGTTAAGTCTTGTGTTTAGGTTATGATGATTTTAATAATACTATCCTTTTAGCTATTAGACGTAGGGAAGAAAAATTAACTAATTAAAGAATGATTAGAACTTTAAGACCTTTCTAATAGTTTTAATCAATTCTTCAATTTCATCCTCCTTTTTAATAATAAATTCATACAAATAGCTATTTTTATTTTTTATTTCTTTGGTTTCTGTTTCTAACTTTTCATTACTTTTAATGGCCACTCCAACAAAGTCCTCATCAATAGTCATTGAAGCGAACAGTACGTTCTTGTAGTAGAAACTGATTTTTTTATTGTTGATTTTGTAATTAATAGATGTATTAATATCTAAAATTTGGTTTTTAATTTCAAAATATTTAGTTATTGTTTCTTCTTTTTTATATGTGAAAATGGCTACTTCATCATGACTTATTCTGGATTTTTTATCTTCTTCTATTATTTCATCCGTTTCTTTAAGTTTAGATATTCTAGGGAATTTTGGTTTATTAACATCGACATTCTCTTCTCCTGTAATTAGACTAAATTCTAAGGGTTCTATTTCTTTTGATTGTAATGTGTTTAGAACAAGGCTCATCAGTTTATTTTTTATTTCTGGTGGAAGTTTATTAAATCCTTCTTTTTCTATACCAATACCAAAAACATGCCCTTCTATATCTCCTTCAAATGCTTGTTCTTCATTTAATATGAATTTTTGATCGAATATAGGATCATTATAGTCTTCTTGGAGTTCTTCTGTATTTGATTTTTCAAATAGTGTTTGGATAGCTTCAATTTCTGTTTTTGATTTTTCAACATCTAAAAATTCACATATTAACGCTTTATTTGTGATAAAGATAAGTTTAACATAAGATATTTCTTCAACTTTATCGTATATTCTTCCAGCGCTCATTGTACCTTTTATCACTGTTTTAATACTGTTTGCCACATAACCTATTCTCCCAGTGAATGGAATTTCTGCTTTAATAGCTTCGGGGTCATGGGAGTTATTAGGTTCTTTCTTAAGTCTGATTATTTCTCCAAGTTCAAATGAAGTTAAATCTTCATAGTAGTCAACTCCTATAATCGTCACATAAATTTTTTCCATGATTTTTTCCTCAAACAAATAGTAACCGACACTTTTTTTATATTAATTATTTTCTTTGTGTTCAGTTGTATATTTATATCTTAATCTTATAAAACATGTAGTTGGTACCAAAAAATATAATCTTCGGTAGTGAATATTCATGTTGTTATTTCAACTTGATTAGATTTTTTGTAAATAGTAAAACTTCATTATTTAAACGTTGTTGCTTATTTTTCCAAAATAGGTCTTTGATCAAACTTTTGCTGGGAAATGAGATAATTTAGAGGAATTTATTCCTCGCTTTATTCTTCATTTTAAAAGTTTGTTATGAAATATTAATTTGATTATAGATGAACTCGATGTGGTCAAATGAGAGTTACCATTTTTAATGGAAGAGAATGTGATAAGAAGAAGTGTACATCCTTTAAGTTAGAAAAGCTAAAAAAGGCTAAAATGGTTTATCATTTAAATCAAGTACCTAAAGGTGCCCTTGTCTTAAATCCTTATTCTACAAAAGCGGTTTCTTTTGAAGATAGAAATATGATTAATAAAAAGGGTGTCGTTGGTTTAGATTGTTCTTGGAACAATGTCTCATCATCATCAATATTTTTTAAGTTAAGTAAATTTCATAGGTCTCTTCCTTTTTTAATAGCTGCAAATCCTGTTAACTATGGAAAGGCTTGTAAACTTTCAACCGTTGAGGCAATAGCAGCTACATTCTATATAACGAACTTTAAGGAAGAAGCTGAAGATATGATGTCTGGATTTAAATGGGGTCATACCTTCATTGAACTGAATTTTGAACTTCTTGAGGCGTATAGTAATGTTAAAAGTAGTGCAGAAGTTGTAAATATTCAAAATGATTTTTTAAGTAATGGTAGGTGATCATGACCACCTATTTTAAAAGTTTATAAACGTTTTTAGAGGATGGTTGTAAAATTTGCGATGATTGTAAAGAAAAAGATTATTTAAAGAGTGGTGTCTGCTACCTGTTAATAAAATTTTATTAGTTAAGTTAGATAGTTTTTAATTAAAAGCTATTTAAACCATTTAATTTTTAAGTTGAGTTATTTACAATACTTTATTTATAAAACACTTGATTTAATCAAGGATCAAATCTGACTCAAATAGTTGGAGGCAAGCCCTCAAGAGATTTTTAGACTAAAACTTTAAATATGAAAAATTTGATATTATTAACCAATAAATCAATGATGAAAGATTTATTTAAAGACAGATAGATGCATTTAATATAAGATTCAATCAAAGGAGGATCATAATGGCAAAGTTTGAAGAAGCTGAAAATAGGATTTTCAAGGTTAAAATTTGTTTAAAATGTAATGCACGTAATCCTGCAAGGGCAAAAACTTGTAGAAAATGTGGTTATAAAGGTTTAAGATACAAAGCCAAAGAAACAAGAGGATAATATTATTAAATTATAATTAATAATTTAACTAAAAATCTAAAAAGAATTCTATGACTTCTATAAGTCATAGATGAATTTTTAGGAGCAAGTATATATATTTTGGAATACAAAAAAAATATAATGTAATAATATGAAAGAAAAAACTAAAGAAGTGAATAAATCCTACAAATACAGGATCTATCCTTCATTTGAACAACAAAAAATATTAAATAATAATATTGGAGCTAACAGATTCGTGTTCAATCAACTCAAAGGAATGAGTGATTTCCAATACAAATATCCTTGCTATGGTAACAGTATTGAGTTCAACCCTTTCAACAAATATAGTTGTCAAAATTTTAGTAAACAATTAAAAGATTGTTTCAATTTTTTGAATGAAGCTGATGCTAAAAGTATACAGATTAGAGCACAAAGTTTTGCTCAAGGTATGATCAATATAACTAATTCAAGTTTTGGTTTCTTAAAATTCAAAAATAGGAAAGATAGTAAGCAATCCTATACTACAACATACGTTAAAATTGTAGAAGGCAAACTAAAATTACCAAAAATCAAAGAAACTATCAAAATGAAATATATTAGACCAATAAATGGTAAAATATTATCAGGAACTGTTAGTAACGAAAATAATAAATGGTATATAAGTATAAACGTGTCTAAATCTATTGTTACAAGTAAACCTAAAACAAGTAAAATTATAGGGATAGATTTAGGTTTGAAAAACAGTATTAATTGTTCAACTGGATTCAAATCAGGTAAAATATTACTAAAAAAACTTGATACTAAAATCAAAAGATTACATCAAATATTAGCCAAAAAAGAAATATATCATAAAAACTGGTTCAAAACGAAAGCCAAGTTACGAAAAACCTATATTTCTAAAAAGAACAAAATAATTGACAGTATACATAAACTAACTACTAATATTGTGACCGATTTTGATGAGATCTATGTTGGTAATGTGAATAATAAGTTAGGACTCAAAAATAAGAACTTAGCTAAAACCACAGCCGACCAACACTGGTACGAAATCAAAAGACAATTAAAATACAAATCAGACTGGTA
>JAITEE010000044.1 GCA_031282205.1 Candidatus Methanovirga aequatorialis
TGTTTATTTTTAATTTCGCTTATTTTTGATTAAGTCGTGCCAATAATTCGTATAGCTGTTATAAATATCTATAATATTTTATATAAATAATTTACTATAAAAACAAAGAAAAAATAAAATTATAAAATATCCAAAACACTATAGTTTATTATTAAATATTAAAATTTTTAGATATTGAATTTTTTTAATTAATCGTGGTGAGTTAATGGTTCCTAAGGTATTAATAATTCTTGGTAGTGGAAGTGATTTAAAAATAGCTAAAAGAACTATGGATATTTTGGAAGAACTCCAAATATCTTATGGTTTAAATATTGCATCAGCTCATAGAACCCATGAAAAAGTTAAAAATGTAGTAATCAAAGGAACTGAGGTTGGAATTAAAGTTTTCATAGGAGTAGCTGGTCTTGCAGCACATTTACCTGGTGTAATAGCTTCTTTTACTCATAGGCCTGTAATAGCTGTTCCTGTGGATGTAAGTTTATCTGGACTTGATAGTTTGTTGGCATCTGTTCAAACACAATTTCCTGCTTCAGTTGCTACTGTTGGAATTAATCGTGGGGATAATGCTGGAATTTTAGCTGCTGAGAGTTCAAATTAAAGACCTAATGTTTAAATTAGAAATATATGGTTGAATTGGATATAATATAGTTGAATTAGAGATAATGTTGGCTAAAATAGAAATAATATACTAATATTACAACTATTTAAACTTATATACTTTTATTAACAAAATTACTTTATTATAATGATTTTGGTAAAGTTTGTCAATTATAAAATATCAATAGCTAATATAATCTATTTAAATTTAATTTAAAGAATTTTTATAAAAAATAATTAAATTAATAATTGATAAGCGTTACCATTATCACTATAATGGATGGTTTTTTTAATGAATATTTTGGAGAAAAGAGAATTAATTAAAAATCAAGAACTAACAGTAGAAAATAATGTAGAAAACTTCATTAATAACATTAACAGAAATAATAAATCTATAAATGCATTTTTAGAAATCAATACTGAATATGCTCTTGAGAAGTCCAAAGAAATTAGTGATAAAATTAAAAATAAAGAAAAAATTGGTAGTTTAGCAGGCTTAGTTTTTGGTATAAAAGCAAATATTAATGTAGAGGACTTCACAATATCTGCAGCATCAAAAACATTGGAAAATTATATTGGTAGTTATGATGCAACAGTAATAAAAAAAATTAAACAAGAAAATGGAATAATAATTGGAATGACAAACTTAGATGAATTTGCAGCAGGAAGTTCAACTGAAAGTTCATATTATGGAGTAACTGAAAACCCTTCTGCACCTGGAAGAATACCTGGTGGTTCAAGTGGAGGAAGTGCCGCTGCTATAGCTGGTGAAATGTGTGATATAGCTATTGGATCAGATACTGGTGGTTCAATTAGGAATCTTGCTTCTCATTGTGGAGTTATAGGATTTAAACCAAGTTATGGTGGAGTTTCAAGACAAGGACTCTTAGATTTATCAATGAGTTTGGATCAAATTGGTCCATTAGCAAATGATAGTTATGGAATAGCTATTGCACTAAATAATTTGATAGCTAATGACCCTTATGATTGTACAAGTCTAAAATGGAATACTCCTAATTTTTTAGATGCTAAAGATACTGTGGATTTAAAAGGAAAGAAAATAGCTACAATAAAACAATTCCATGAGGTTAGTGATGAAAAAGTTAATAAGGTAGTTGATAATTCTATTTCCAAAATTGAGAATTTCGGAGCTGAAACTGTTGAATTGGACTTTAATTACATTGATTTAACTCTTCCAACATATTATTTAATCAATTATGTTGAGTTTTTTTCAGCCACAAGAAAGTATGGCCATAAAATTGAGGATGTTTGTGGAGAAGAAGTTTTAAGAAGAATTGGCTTAGGTTCTTATATTTCACAGCAGGAATTCAGTGAAAAATATTATAAAAAAGCCTTACAAGCAAGATCACTTATTAGAAATGAAATAAATAAATTATTGAATGATGTTGATTTAATCGTTGGTCCAACTGTTCCTAAACTACCACACAAAATAGGAGATAAGTTAGATCCAATGGAAATGTATGCTTATGATATTTTAACTGTTATTGCTAATTTAACTGGGATACCTGCAGGAAGTATTAAGGCAGGAGAATCTAATGGGATTCCTGTTGGATTGCAAATTCAGTCTAAACATCAAGATGATTATAAAATCCTTGAAACTATGTTTGTTTTAGAAAATAATAATTAATTTTCTTCATTGAAGCAATGAATCCTTCAGTATCAACTAATCCTAATTTCTTAACTAAAATCTCCATAGCTTCATTTCTTATTATGATTTCCATATTTCTCCATCCATTACTTTAATAAATTCAATTAGTAACATTAAATAATTTTATATTTTATAATAAATTGCGAATTTTATTTTTTCATTTTCAACTATTTTTCAATTAAATTTTTAAGTAAGTTTAAGAAAATGTGTTTACAATTTATAAAATAAAAAAATTTTATAAATATGAAAATTACCAAAAATCTTCGATTTTTGTAATTATGAAAATCTTCAATTTTCAGTAATCTTCGATTTTCAGTAATCCTTGATTTTCAGTAATTAAAAATATGATTCTGTTAATTTTTTCAACTTAATTTAACTTCTTAAATTTCATTTTATAGTGATAACTGAAAGGTTTATAAATAACAATTTATATACTATATAATATAGGGTGTTAGATTTTGAGCAAAAATCGAAGCATTGTCGAACCTTTTCTGCCATGTTTTAAGTTTGTAAATATCTTACTTTCTAAAAGTACATTTTTATATTAGACTTTAAACTAAAATACTTAATTTTAAGTTTTAATATGATTAATAAATGAATAAGTAAGCTTGCTGAACATGCCAAAAATAATTCTCATTAAAAAGCTTTAAAATGAAATTTAAAACGTTAAATTGGATTATTTAATGTTTTTAAAGTTTATTAAATTGTATTTATGATATTAATAAGAGAATAATGATTATTATTAGAATATAATCTTTAAAAACTGTTTAAGATTTGTTGAAAAATTACAAGGTTTATACGTTCTTTTATTTAAATTTAAAAACTAT
>JAITEE010000134.1 GCA_031282205.1 Candidatus Methanovirga aequatorialis
CTAAAAGTACATTTTTATATTGAAGTTTAAGCTAAAATACTTGATTTTAAGTTTTAATATGATTAATAAATGAATAAATAAGCTTTGCTGAACATGCGAAAAATAACTCTCATTAAAAAAAAATTTTCTTATTTTCTAAATTAAAGCATTTTTAGAGCTTTTTAATTTTAAAATTTAGACTTTGTCCACCTCTCCAAAGCCAAAATTATACATTGAATGATGTTGAAACATTCCCAATAGATGATTTATTAACACTCTAAAAAAAAATAGTATTATTTTTAGTTAAGACTAAAAGTTTATATACTCCTTTATAATATAACTATAATTATGGAGTGAATATGGGTGCTCCATAGTAATAAAAAAAATCCATATAATAATTCATGTAAAAAGAAGGTGAAAAAATGAAGAAAATGTTAAGCATGATAACTATTAGTTTAATGCTCCTTAGCTGTATTGGCGCAGTAGCGGCCACAGATCAGTGTCCTGTAGGTTCTGCAGATAACAATTATCCTATATATTTTGGAAATAGCTATAATTGGGATCTTTGGACAGGTAGCACTTATCAACTAAAGGAGTTACCAGGTTCTAATTATGAAAGTAAAGTTAATATTGTCAAACAATTAGAAGAAAGAGGACTTGTTAAGGCTAATCATCCTTATTATATTGACTATCCTATTATTGGTGGAATTAGTAGTTTTACAGTTGGACGCACTACAGTGGCTAATTTAACTCTCTATTCTACTACTAAAACCATACATTACGATCCTTTCAATAATGATTTTGATAGTTATGTGATTGATAGTTATGTGATTAATATTAAAAATAAATTTATAATATTTTAGATCAAAATTAGTCCTTGATTTTTATATTCTTTTTCTTTTTTTAGTTTTTTTTTAGAATGTGTCTGGGTCAGGTATCATACAACCATTTAACCTATTATTTAGATATCGTACTGGTGCACGCATACTATCTGGTATATGATCACAACCATTACTCTTATCTGGTTTATCCAAACCTTTATCCGATGCACGTTTATCCCATATATAATTCTGTAAACTGTTAATGGATTCCTCACACTCCTGGTTGAGTATTATTTTATTTGTATGGAATAATCCTTGTATTAATCTTATATCCTCCAAACTATCAGAGCATATTTTTTAACCATGCACTCACCACCAAAGCCTGTTCACTTCCAAGTAGAGATTACTTGTCTCATGAGGAATATAAACAACATTAACTCCCCCAAGACTAGTGTTCATATTAATCATACGCTGGATCCCCTGTGTGAATTCCAGGGCTGTTAAACCCTACTTAGACACATCATAATCATAAACGAACTCATCCATCAAACACATCTTATTCTCCATTATATTCTCTATGATGTTATTTAAATAGTAAAATAAGAATGTTTAAATAAAAATATAGGTTGTTAGATTTTCATGAAAAAATAAAGAATGTAAATCCATTATTTAACATATTTCCATGATCATGAATTCTTAGATTCTAAAAGTACAAAATTTTAACAATTATTATAAAATTAAAGGGTTTTCTGAACCAGGAAAACTTAAATATTAGTATTTTCATATAGTATATTGGATATAACATGAAAATGCCACCCCTCACAATAAAAAAAAAACTCTAAATATAGTTTGCTGGATTTAGTATTTATAAATATCGATTCTAGAGAAACAAGACAAGAATTAGCTCGAAATAATATCAAACCTGTTAATAAGGCTTTAAATTATATTAAAATACTCATTAATTCCAATGTTTTATGGAATAGGACAAAAAATACGTTGTTAATTAGCTGAACAATAATGATCAATTGAGAAAAGATTTCAGATTTAAAGGAAAATTAAATTATAAATCAATTATGTGAAGTTTTTTCACGATTTAACTATGTTCAAATACTTGAATTCGTGATAAAAAGATTAAATAAAGGAGTTTAAAACTAAAAAAAGAGTAAAAAGGACAATGATCATTGATTCAACTGATTATTCAGTTTAATATAAATACTTGAAAAGCGTTATTACACAGAGGAAAAATTAAAAGAAAAGGATTCAAAATAGGCTTTTGCTTCTAAAGGTTATTATATTGGTGGTAAATTAACACTAAGCATTGATAAAAACACATGCCAACCATTATCAATGTTATTCCATCCAGGAGCAGTACCAGACACTAAAATATTCCTTGAAATGTTAGAAGAACTTAAAAAAAGAAGAATATTAAGACAAAAACTTAATAATTGATGTATAAAAGATATTACAGCTATGATAACTATGAAATATCAGTTTTAAAGTATAAAATCATATTATTTAATATATACCTTAAATCAGCTGCAAAAAACACTTTTTTAAGTGTACTTTTAGCAGGCTGATAATATCAATGTTAACTCCAGATAACAAGACATTACAAAGCCTCGCTGAAATGTAAAAATCTAACACTCTATAAAAATATAATGTTTAAAGAATAAAAAATATGTTAAAAATGGAATAAAGAAGGATTACATCTGCTAGTTCGTCATGATCGAAACAATACTAATTAAACCATTTTTAGTAAATATTCAAATTTTTAATTAATGAAAACGTGATTTAAGAGCAGAAGTTAATTAACTTTCTTGTTTATTGACTAATATTTTGTCTATAATATGTCCATCCATATCAACAACTTCAAATTTGAGATCGTTCCAAGTGAACGTTTCTCCTAGTTCTGGAAGTCTTTCTAAATAGCTTAAAATAAATCCTGCTAATGTCGTGTATCCATCCTCATGTTCTTGAGGCATGTCTTCTTCAATTTTAAAAAATTCTTTGAAGTTATCAATACCAAAACCACCATCAATTAACCAAGACCCATCTCCCCTTTTAACAACTTTTGGATCATCCATTTCATCGATACCAGGAATATCTCCAACAATTCCTTCAAGAATATCGTTTAAAGTTATCAAACCTTCCACATTTCCATATTCATCCACAACCAATGCCATATGAACATATTCTTTGTTTTCTTTCAATATTTTTAAAATAGAAAGTGCCGATAAGTTTTCAGGTACGATCAATGGTTTTTTTATATAGGATTTAATGTTCAGTTCCTCTTCAGATAGTAGGGAACTTAAAATATCTTTTGTTTGAACAACTCCTAAAACGTTATCAATATCTCCACTTGCAACTGGAAATATAGATCTTTCACTTTCAATGATCGTTTTTTTTAATTCCGTATGTCTTTCTTCCAAATCTATCCATATTATATCCTTTTTTGGAGTCATTAACATACCCACTTTTTCCTCATCTAAGCGGAAAACCCTTTTAAGAATATCTTCTTCTTCTTTCTCAATAGTCCCAGCTTTAATTCCTTCTTTTATAAGTAATTTAATTTCATTTTCTGTATCCAAATCTCTTTCTGCTTTTTTAAAACCAATTATTTTTAATATAAAGTCCGTCGATTTACTAAGAATAATTACTATTGGCATTGATACTCTTATTAATATTGTAGTGAATTTTGCTATTCTAACAGCTATTTTTTCAGGATTATTTAGTGCTATTCTTTTTGGAACAACCTCCCCAATTAACATCGTGAAGTACGTGGTAATTATAATTATCAGAATAAAAGATATTATGTCAACAAATGGAATATTTCCAAGTATGGTTTTAATAGGTTCGGAAATAGCATATTCTCCAGCTACACCAGTTAATATTGTGATGAGAGTAATTCCAAGCTGTATAGAGGATAAGTATTCATTAGGTGTTTGTATTAAATTAATGACTGTTTGAACATGTCTAACACCTTCTTTTTTCATTCTCTCTAAATTAACTTTTCGTGATGCCGCAATTGCGAATTCAGCCATTGATAATAATCCAATTATGACTATTAGGATAGTCAAAATAATTATAGCTAAAAAAGGGTTATTTAAAATGTTATCGAACATGTCTCCATTTTTCCTTATTATGATCGTATATCAACTATAAACCTAGTAGTTTTTACTTGTTTAATTAATTCCATTAATTTAATATTTTTAAGATTACAACTTTATACATCTATTTTTATATACTATATTATAAATAATTATTTTATTTTAAAATATTAATAACTGTTATTTGGTCTTAAATAATCCTCTTTTTCAAGATTTTGTTATCTGAAAAAACAGTTTTAATTAAATTTCAAATCATTTGATAAAAACATTTCTCTCAACAGTGTATACAACAAAAATAATTCGCAACCACATTTTATTATTGAAAATCAAAAAATTTATCTTGGACCTGAAAGAATACTATGACTGAGAATCTGAATTGTCTGAGTCATAGATGAATTTCAGTATTCATATTTTAAATCATAACATTTAAATAGTTTAGGTGAGTAAATATGTTCATGGGAAACAAAACTGAGTTAAAAGTTGTTAACAAATCTTATAAGTACAGGATTTATCCTAGCTTTGAACAACAGTATTTAATTTACAGGAATATTGGTGCTAGTAGATTTGTTTTCAATCAGTTGAAAGGGTTGAGTGACTTCCAGTATAAGTACCCTTGTTATGGTGGTAGTTTTGAGTTCAACTTCAACCCTTTCAACAAAATCAGTTGCATCAACTACAGTAAACTATTGAAAGATTGTTTCAATACTTTGTATGAATCTGATGCTCAGAGCATTCAACAAGCTAGTAGAGATTACAGTCAAGGGTATGAGTAACATGAAATGGTGCTGGTTTAGTTAAGTTCAAAACCAGGAAGAATCCTAAACAATCATACAGAACTCTTAACGTTAAGATAGTTGATGGTAGATTGGAACTACCTAAAATCCCTGGTACTATTAAAATGAAGTACAGTAAACCCATCCCAGGTAAGATTATTAGTGGAACTGTCAGCGTGGAGAATAATAAATCCTATATTTCAATCACAACTGAAGAAATGGTTCAAAACAAGCCTAAAACTGGTAAAATTGTTGGTGTTGACTTAGGCTTGAAAGATGTTGCTACTTTATCAACTGGTTTTAAGACAAGTAAAATTCAATTAAAAGAATTAGATGATAAAATTAAAAGGCACCATCAGATACTGAGTAAGAAAATTAAGGATGGGTGTAATTGGTGTAAAGTGAAAGGTAAACTCTCACAATTATACTCAGACAAGAAAAATAAAATACAAGATAAATTAAATAAATTAACTACATACATTATATCTGAATTCGATGAAGTGTATGTTGGTGATGTTAACAGTCAGTTAGGTTTGAAGAATAAGAAACTATCCAAGGTAACTAGTGATGCTCATTGGTATGAGATTAAAAAACAGTTACAGTATAAAGCTGAGTGGTATGGTAAGAAGTTTGAAATGGTTGACGAGAAATACACCTCACAAACTTGCCACAACTGCAAACACCAGTTCAAAGAATTAAAATTAAATATAAGAACTTGGACCTGTTCAAACTGTGGTACTATTAATGACAGAGACATCAACGCAGCTGTTAACATCCGAACTGTTGGGACAACAGGGATTGCCTTTAATAAAACTAGTATAAGCTAGTGGATTAGGAAATCTGTTTAGATACAGAATCCATGAACTGAATATTCAGTCATGGTAGTTCAATATCTAAGAAAAAATAACTATTAACACCCATATAAATTTAACCGTTAATATCGTTAACATTGTTTAATTGGATGTAGACAACACGTTCAACATCCAATTTACCATTATTTTTATTTATTTGTTTTATGTCAATTTGGATTTATGTGATTTAATGAAGGTTGATCGAATAAAAAATAACCCATTAAAGCTTGCAAAGAAAATTCTTCATGATTTAAAGGCATCGGAGAATATGGGATTATTACGTTGTGTTCAATGTGGTATGTGCACATCTTCATGTCCAGGTGCGAAAAATTCTGGTTATAATCCTCGTGATATGGTAAAAAGAGTTCTTGAAGGAGATGAATCCATAATAAACGATGAAGAAATATGGAACTGTTTCTATTGCTATACATGTCATAGTGTTTGTCCTGTTGGAAATAGTCCATCTGAAGTTAATCAAATTTTAAGACAAACAGCCATTGATAAAGGAATCGTTAAGGATAAAGTAGGTCCATTTGCAGTCTATGGAGATAGTTTCTTAGATATCGGTATTGGAGCCATACCAAAAAGTTTTTTCATGGAATTGAATGAAGACATTGAAGGTTGGTTAGATCTCAAATCAGAACTTGAAGAAATAAGAGGAGAACTTGGTTTAGGTCCTATTACAATTCCTAATGAGTCTATTAAAGAAGTCAACACTTTGCTTAAAAAGGTTGGTTTTAATAAAAGAATAGAAAAGATGAAATAGTAGCTATTCAAAGTTTTTAAAAAAATTGATTAACCCTCCATATCTAATATAGTTAATAAATTAAAAAAAGTAGCTAAAAACGTGTGCCCAATGGATTACTATGAAAATCATTCCTGATAAGAACATTCTACTTTTTAAAAGTTGTTTGGTAAGTACCGAGTATCCTGGAATCGAATCTTCCACAAAATATATTTTTGATCAATTAGGCGTCGAGTACATAATTGATCACGAACAGTCCTGTTGTAGTGGACTTGGATACTACAGTGACGTCTTCGATCAAACCTCAACAACCTTAATCGCAGCTCGTAATTTTTATGTCACTAAGAAGAATAATGCTAAAAACATTGCCGTTATGTGTGCAACATGTTACGCCATAAATAAGAAATCTGTGAAGCTTTTAAATAAGAACAATGAGTTTAGAGAAAGAATAAACAACGTTTTTGAAGAGTCCTCAATGAAGGAGATGAAGTATGAAAAAGGAAGTTTAAATCCAACAGACAATATATTTCATGTGGTAGAGATTTTCTTTAATAAAAAAAAAGAGATAAGTAAACATGTGAAAATTGATTTATCTAACTTTAAAATAGCCACACATCATGCATGTCATTACTGTAAGGTTCACTATGAAGACACCATCGAAGGTTTTAGAAATCCAAGAATGTTGGATGAGCTTGTAGAGTCTCTTGGTGTTAAGACCATTGATTGGTATAATACCAAAATAAATACCTGTGGTGCAGGATTTAGGCAAAGATTCGCTAATAAGCCTATTTCAATGAAAGTGACGGGTGATAAGCTTTTAGAATTAAATGAACAAAATGTGGATATTCTCATTCACATGTGTCCCAATTGTCAAATGCAATTTGACAGGTATCAACCTTATTTATCCAAGGAGTTGGGGGTTGATTTTAACATATTTCATCTTAATATCACTCAACTAATAGCTTTAGCCATTGGAGGAGATCCTTATAAAACTGTTGGGATACAAACACACACATTTTCGATAGAACCTTTAATTAAAAGAATTTCTGAAGATACGATTTAACAAAACATGAGAAGGAGAACTTGAGTAGTCGAATACCCAAATAGATTTTATCAACAATAAATGTTTTAATATAAAATAATTACTCAAAATTTGTTTGTTCAAAATAATAATCGTTATTAATTAGTATTGTTTAGAAATAAAGTTTTTTATAATGTTAAATTGAAAACAGTATTATATCAAAAATAAATAAACCTGATGATATGGCAACAGACATTAAATCACCAAATATTGAGAAAGACTTAAAAGTAGGGGTCTTTATTTGTCGCTGTGGTGGAAATATTTCAGACGTGGTGGACATAGAAAAATTAAAAGATAACATCAATTTAAATGTCGTTGAAGAGTTTGTAAACCTATGTTCTATAAATGGAAGAAAGATTATCAGAGATAAGATAATAAACGAAAATCTTGACCGTGTTATAATAGCTGCATGTTCTCCAATGACTCATGAAAAAACATTTCAAGATTATATAAAACCTTTAAATCCTTATTTAATGGATATGGTTAATTTAAGAGAGCAATGTTCATGGGTTCATGAGAATAAAGAAGAGGCAACTGAAAAAGCTATTCATCTAGTTAATGGATCCATTGAAAAGGTGAAACAATCTCAAGCAGTCGATCCTATAATTTGTCAAAGTCCTGATAGTGCCGTTGTTATAGGCGGAGGAATATCTGGAATAAGTTCTGCATTATCTCTCGGAAAACAAGGAATAAAAACTTACTTAATTGAAAAAAATCCTTCAATTGGAGGAAATATGGTAAAAATTGGTAAAGTATTTTCTCCCGTTAGATTGGCAGAAGAGTGTGGAATGTGTTTAATTAATCCTATAATGAATGAACTTATATGGAATCCCAACATTACAATCATGACAAATACCAAGGTGTTAAGTGCTGAAAGAAGAGTTGGAGTATTTAATATCCTACTTGAAAGTAATCCAAGGTATGTAGATTCAGATAAATGTATATCTTGTGGTAACTGTAGTGATGTTTGTCCTGTTGAGGTTTCAGATCCCTGGAACGATAACCTCTCCACAAGAAAAGCAATTTATCGTCCATTTTCCCAAAGTTTTCCCGATGCGTATAACATTGACATGAAAAATTGTAAAAAATGTGGTAACTGTATAAAAAAATGTCCTATGAATGCAATATATTTAAATGGAGATGATGAATTAATCCCAATAGATGTAGGTGCCGTTGTAATAGCCACGGGTCATGAAACGTTTGATCCTAAGCTTAGACCAGAGTATGGTTATGAAAGATATGAGGATGTTATAACCCAAAGTGAACTTGGAAGAATTATGGGAGTTAACGGTCCAACTAAAGGAAAATTAAAAATGCCATCAACGAACAAAATACCGAAGAGAATTGTTATGATACAGTGTGTTGGTTCTCGTGATGAAAAACCTGATGGTCATAAGTACTGTTCAAAGGTATGTTGTATGGTGGCCTTAAAAAATGCTAACATAATCAAAAATAAATATCCTGATACAGATGTCTTAATCTGCTATACCGATATGAGAACTCCTGGAATGTATGAAAAATATTATAAACATGGACAAGAAAATGGTATTAGATTATTGAGAGGAAGACCAGGAAGTATAAGTAAAAAAAGAGATTCTCTAATTGTCAACGTTGAAGACACATTAAAAAAAGAATTTATGGAAATTGAAACCGATATGGTTGTTCTATCAACAGCCATTGAACCATCAAAGGGTACAAAAGAAATAGCAAAAATATTTGATATTGGATTAACAGAGGATATGTTTATTAAAGAGATACACCCTAAAATCAAACCCGTGACAACCGATGTTAAAGGAACCTATGTTTGTGGAACAGCACAAGGACCCAAGGATATCACGGATAGTATCATTCAAGCAAACGCCTCTTCAGCAAAAATAGCTGAATTAATGAACGATGGCCTTGAAGTTGAACCATTTATTGCTGAAATTGACTTTGAAAAATGTAACTTCTGTAAAAATTGTATCAATACCTGTAAGTACAAGGCAATAACCACCAAAGAAGATGAAATATTCATTGATCCCCTGTCCTGTTCAGGCTGTGGAAAATGTCTCACGGTCTGTAAATCAAATGCAATAAACATTCAAGGAAACATTAGTGAGAAGATATTTGCAACAATCGATGGTATGTTAAAAGGTAAAAGAAAAGGAGAAAGAAGAATACTCGTATTTTTAGACCATGTTGGTTACACCGCTGCAGACAATATCGGAGTTAACAGAATAGAATATCCAAAATCAATATACATCATAAAAGTTCATTCAATAAACAGAGTGCTGACAAAACACATCATTTATGCACTCAAAAACAATGCCGATGGCGTGTTTATTGGTGAGTACCCTGGAGATTTAATGTACGATGAAGTTGAAAAAAGAATGGAGAACATTAAACAAAAAATCAAGGAATATGGAATCAATCCTGAAAGACTACAATTTTCCACGGTATACATTCCCTACTTCACAGGCCTTGCAAAAAAATTTAGGACATTTAATGATAAAATTAAAAAATTAGAATCTTGATGCTCTAAGATTCATGAAAGTAATGCAATCACCATTAAAGAGAACAAAATATTCATTGGTCGTTTATAGATGGAAATCTCATATCGTTCACAACAAGAGTATTAAAACTTTGTTTTTCATCAGTACTACCAGGTAGTTAAATCTAAACATATCGCCGTTTCAATATCCATCTTCATATCAAAAAAAGAACGTTCATTAATGATCATGAAAATTGACTAACATATCAAAGTTGTATGAAAATATATCGATCATGAACACAATATTAGTACCGTTAAGAATGTTATTATAAGATATTTAAAGACTCGTAAGAACTTGAATAATAATGGTAAAATTTTTAACATTAAGGAAAAATGTATTCAACACAAAATAAAAACTCTATAAAAAAGACAGCATAATAAGCTTTTAAAAGTACTCATATTCATTAATTACAAAGTCATCATCGAGAGCTAACTATAATATTAAATATACATCAAAAAAAAATAGTACAAGTTTTTTATAAGTCATAAAAAAAATTAAACAAGAAAACAAAAACCAATAAAGATGAAAATATAAAAAGTCATCAAAAAGAACATAGCAACACTAAAATAAATGATAAACCAGCAAACAACAAAATAGAAAAAGTTAAGTTAATACGAAATCCTTTTATTTTAGAATTGATAATACTGTCATGACAATTTAATTATTTCGATATTTTAGTGTTGTAGTGTCATGACAATTTAATTATTTCGATATTTTAGTGTTGTAGTAAATTGCAAAATTAAATTTTCATCATTCAAATATTTCATCATTTATAAATATTGGAAATTATAATAAATTTTTATTATTTTTAGAATGCTTTATTTTTTATTTTATTAATAATTTAAAGATTATTTTTAGAAATATAGTTATAAAAATAATTTATTTATTAAATTATAAATGATTACTAATTTAAATTAAATTTAAAATGAAGTTTTAATAAAAATTATCATGACAAAATTCCAAATCTTAAATTAAAAAAAAATATTAGATCAATATAGATAATTTTTATAAAACACTAATAAATATTATGAAATATTAAATTGTCATAACACTA
>JAITEE010000177.1 GCA_031282205.1 Candidatus Methanovirga aequatorialis
TATTTATTCATTTATTAATCATATTAAAACTTAAAATCAAGTATTTTAGCTTAAACTTCAATATAAAAATGTACTTTTAGAAAACAAGATATTTTACAACCTTAAAATATAACAGAAAAAGTTCGACAATGCTTCGATTTTTGCTCGAAATCTAACACCCTATAAAATAAAAAATAAAGCATTTTAAAAATAATAAAAATTTATTATAATTTCCAATATTTATTTGAATGATAAAAATTTAATTTTGTAATTTACTAAAATTATAGTTGTCATAAGGTCGTTCTATATTCCATCACAATAACAGGAAGTGTATTATTATATCTAATAAAGCGTGTATAACTACATTTAATAATTTAGTAACCACGTCGTGGTCAACTAAACAACACCTTTAAATAGACCATAAAAAAGACTAAAAATTATAATAGCTACAAAAAGGAAGGTAGTAAGATTTAAAAGAGCATTAACCACTTTTTCTGAAAATTTAAAAGATAAAAGATCCTTAAATAATGCTCCACCATCTAACATTCTAATTGGAAGTAAATTAAACAAACCTATTCCAAGATTAAGCGTAAATATCCAACTAAAAAGATCATAAAAGTTAAACAATGCCCATGGAAGAGTGTTACCTAAGATATTTGAAACTTCCTTTTTAATCTCAAAATGAGGTGTTGCAGATACTCCAACATACCCTTTTGAAGTATTTTTAGGATTTTTTGATGTTGTTAGATAGTAATCTCCTTTGTTGGTAATGATCGATATATTTTGATCTGGTCTTAAATTCGAGAAAGCGTCATTGTAACTTTTAGTATCTGTAATAGTTTTCCCATTAACAGAAAGAATAATCATTCCAGTTTCTAGGATATGGTCGGCTGGAGTATTTGGAATAATGGCCTTAATATCCATTCCATTCTCATGAAATGTAGAGGGAAAAATTAAATTACTTAACAACAAAACGGTTAAAAGTGAAACAGATGCTAAACTCATATTTGCAATCGATCCAGCGACATATATTCTCATTCGACCTAATTTAGATATTTTTTCCATTTGTTCATCATCAGGTTCTACAAAAGCCCCAGGTAATATTGTAAGAAGCATTAACCCTATGGATTTAATTGAAACCTTTTCTACTCGAGCTATTATCCCATGTGAAAATTCGTGAACAACCAAAACCGTTGCTAAAGCGATTAACCCATAACCCAATGGAACCGTTATAGGGGAACCAGGAATTTCAACCCCAGGTATTACTAAAGAAACAGACGGAGCTGTATTTATAGTCGATAAGGAATCAATGAGAATATAACTCATTACCACCATCGCTACAAAGGACACAACAATTCCAACGTTCATATATCCTTTCCAAAACCTCGATGACTTATTAGCTATTTTATCTATTGTCGTTCTAAGACGTGTGGTTTTCCACATTAACATCGGAGGAGTTATTTCAACTCCAGCCTTAGTGAGTGGTTTCTTAAATACAATGGCCAAAACCCAAATCACTATAAAAGCAGTGATGTAATACCATATTCCATTCATTTTTTTAACCTTTAAATTTCAGACGTTAACTAATTTCTTGTTGTAGATCAACGATCTGTTTTAATCAATTTCTTTTATACTCTAAAATAAATTAAAAGAATTATTTTATTTAAAATTTTTTATTTATTATTTTCTATAGTACTCTTAAATAATCCATTGGATTTAATGTGTAACAACAACTAATATTAAGAATTAACTTAATTCCATTGACCTAAAAAGTATAACGTTGGCAACGTCTCCTTTTTTTATTCCTTCATTATTTTCATCAATAATTAAATAGCCGTTCCCAGCTACCATCGAATGAATAATACCAGAACCTTTGTTCAGAGAATAATTAACATATTCATCATCACTACTTACTTTAATATAATCAGTTCTACCCAAAGTAGACGGAATTTTCACTTTTGATTCTCTTCTAAGGATCGGTGGATTATATTCCAATCCTTGAATCTCAAAAATATATTTCCTAACGAAGATATCAAATTGAGAGATTGCCGCAGAGGGATTTCCTGAAAGCATGAATATTGGAGTATTCTCCAATTTTCCAAAACCAAAAGGTTTTCCAGGTCGAATGGCTACACCATGAATCAAAACTTCACCTATCAATTTTACCACATCTACAACAACATCTCCTTCACTAATAGCCGTTCCACCAGTAGTCAAAATCATATCGTATTCATTGGAAGCTTTTAAGATGGCTATTTTAACTTCATCTTTGGTATCTTTACAATGTTCAACTTCTACAAGACCCCCTACACTTTTTATCATGGCAGATATTGTGTATCTATTGGAGTTTATTATTTGAGCCTTTTTAATTCTTTTAGATGGTTTTACTAATTCATTCCCAGTGGTTATTAATTTAATTTTTGGTTTTTTGTAAACCTTAACTTTATCATGCCCAGAAGAAGCTATTAAACCTAATTCAGCAGGTTTTAAAAGAGTGCCTTTACTTAGTATTCTATCTTCCCTTTTAATATCCTCACCTTTTGGTGCAATATTTTCCATTGGAGTGATTTGGGAGTGGATTTCCAAATTATTACCATTAAGTACTGTAAATTCTTCCATTAAAACTGCATCAGCACCTTTTGGTATAGGAGCACCTGTAGCTATTTTAATTGCTTCACCATCACGAATCTCTTTTTCACTTAAATCCCCTGCTCCAATTTCATCGATGAGAACAACATATTTAGGATTATTAAGTGAGGCACCAAATGTATCCTTAGACATTAAAGCGTAACCATCCATGGCTGATTTATCAAATGGTGGAGAATCATGATAAGAGTATGCGTCCTCTCCAAGAGCTCTCAGATAGGCATGGTCGAGAGAAATGGTCTCATAGTCATTCACTACTTGATTACTTCCGATTATTTTAAAAGCATCTTCAATGGATATAAATTCGGATAAAAACATCGATTACTCACCATAAACCTTGTAGATGATTTAAAATAGTAAGATAATTTACAAAACATATACCAAGTCACGTTCCATAGTTATATTATATATTTTAACAACAGGTTTATATTTTTCTAACCAAGACATTTTACAACAAGCTTTATTAACATAATATTTATTCATTAAGTTATATATACTATGAACGACTCAATATTATAACATTATTATAGGCCTTTTAGATGGAGTTAGGTGTAAATTTTATGTTTCAAAATTCGGTTAGTTACATTCAAAATACTATGAAAGATCACAACAAGTGGATGAAAGATAGTATAAATCTTATTGCAAGTGAGAATATCACAAGTTCTCAAGTTAAAGAAGCTATAGTTTCAGATTTATCCCATAGATATGCAGAAGGTTTAGTTGGACAAAGACTTTATGAAGGTTGTAAATACATTGATAAAATAGAAGAAACAACAATTGAACTTTCAAAAAAGATTTATAATGCAGAACATGTTAATGTACAACCTACTTCAGGTATTGTTGCAAATTTAGCTGGATTTTTCGCGTTTTCTAATCCTGGAGATAAGATAATAGCTTTAAAAATTCCAGTTGGAGGACATATTAGCCATTCAAAAGTTGGTGCAGCAGGAATTAGAGGTTTAAAACTTATTCCACACTATTTCAACCCTGAAACTATGAACATCGATGGTGATGCACTTAAAAAGCAGATTTTAGAAGAAAAACCTAAAATAATCTTATTAGGGGGAAGTTTGTTCCTTTTTCCACATCCCATTGAAGAAGCGAGAGAAGCGGCTGATGAGGTTGGAGCAACCTTAATGTATGATGGTGCTCATGTTTTAGGATTAATAGCTGGAGGTGAATTTCAAGATCCGTTAAAGGATGGAGTAGATTTAGTAGCTGGAAGTACACATAAAACATTTCCAGGTCCTCAAGGTGGAATAATCCTTTCTAAAGCTGAACATGGTAAAAAAATCGATGATGCTGTATTTCCAGGTGTTGTTAGTAATCATCATCTTCACCATGTAGCAGGACTTGGAATAGCCACTGCAGAAATGCTTGAATTTGGTCAGGATTATGCTAAACAAACAATTAAAAATGCAAAGGCTCTTGGAGCATCTCTTTATGAGCTAGGGTTCGATGTTTTATGTGAAGACTTAGGATTCACAGAATCTCATCAAATTGCATTAAATATGTCTAAAGTAGGAAAAGCTTCGATTTTAGCTAAAAAATTTGAACATGACAATATAATTTTAAATAAAAATCTAATACCTGATGATGACGTGAATAAAAGTGCTGATCCGTCAGGTATTAGGATAGGGACTCAAGAGGTTACAAGAAGAGGTATGAAAGAATCAGAAATGAATGAAATAGCTGAATTTTTCAAAAAGGTAGCCATTGATAAAAAAGATGTCACAAAAGACGTTACCGAATTCATGAATCAGTACACCAAAGTACATTACGCCTTCAGTTCTGATGAAGGTTATGATTACATCAATTTGTAGGTTCATGTTGATCAAGCCTTGATGCAGTTAAATATCCCCTAAAATCATGTTAATTCATGTTGTTGTAGATTTAGTTTAAGATAAGCGTTATTCATCAAATTTTATAATATTAATGAGTATTGATATGTAATATATATGAAGTAACATTTATATAATGATAAAACAGTTTTTGGTTGTTGATTTTTATGCGTATTGGTTGGGCGATAACTGGTGCTGGTCATCTTTTAAAAGAATCTGTAAATCTGTTAGTTGAACTATCAAAAAATCATAAAATAACAGTATTTCTCTCTCAATCAAGTGAAGAAGTTTTAAAAATGTATGGATTGTATGAAAAGGTAACCGAAGTTACTGGAGGTTATTATAAAGAGTTGGCTCTCGATAGTGACCAAAGATTCAGTTATCCTATATCTGGAAGATTTTCACTTGGAAAGTACGATCTTTTAATCGTTTCGCCAGCAACATCCAACTCTGTTGCTAAAATTGTGAATGGTATTTCTGATACACTGGTTACAAATTGTGTTGCTCAAGCAGGTAAAGGCGGAGTTCAAACTTTAATAGTTCCAGTAGATATGGAATTAGGTGATGTTCACACGGTTTTACCTTCAAAATTGGAGCTTGGAAGCTGTGCAGATTGTAAAGAATGTGAAGCAGCGAAAAAATGCCCAAACGGAGCTATAATACCTAAAACTGAGGTTAACCTTTTGAAATGTATTGGATGTGGTGAATGTAAAAATTCCTGCCAATACGGTGCAATTTCCGAAGGGAAAATCGTTACAATAAAGATGAGAGAAGTGGATATTGAAAATTCTCACAAATTGGTTTTAATACAAGGAATTTATGTTTTAAAACATCCTGATGAAATTAAAAACCATGTTTAATGAGACCTACATCAACGCCTAAAATTTTATAGGAATAAAACAAAACGTCCTTGTATCCTATAAACATTTACAAGTTACACACACAATAAAACTATACTTATTTTTATCTAAAATAAGTAATTGGAGCCAATAGATATGATTAATGTTGCTATTACTGGAGCCGCAGGTAGAATGGGTTCTGGCATAATAAAAAAAGTTTTAGAACAGGAAAATATGAACTTAGTTGCGGCTATTGAGATACCTAACACTCCCCTTGAAAATAAGGATGTCGGGGAAGTAGTTGGCATTGGAAACGTTGGTGTTAATATTAAAGGTGCCGAAAATCTTGAAAAAGTTTTAAAGGATTCTAAAGCAAATGTTTTAGTAGATTTCACAATAGCTAACGCAGCATTTGAAACAATTAAAAAAACAGCTAAACTTGGTATTAATCTAATCGTTGGGACAACAGGATTTTCTGATGAGCAAACAAGAGAAATTCATAACATCATTAAAGAATCCAATATCAAAGCCGTTATTTCATCTAACATGTCCATTGGTGTTAACGTCTTCTTTAAAATTCTAAAAGATGTTTCCCCACTACTTTCAGATTACGATATTGAAATAGTTGAAGCACATCATAATAAAAAGAAAGATTCACCATCAGGGACTGCTATGACAGCATTTAAGATAATATCTAAAGAATTAAATAGAAATACTGAGGATATAGGAGTATTTGGTAGAAAAGGAAATCTTGAAGAAAGAACAAAAAATGAAATAGGGCTACATGCCATTAGAGGCGGAGACATCGTTGGAACCCATGATGTAATATTTGCTGGTGAAGGAGAACATATTGAAATCAAACATGTGGCACATAGTCGAGATGTCTTTATATCTGGAGTAATTAAATCCCTTAATTTTATAGAAAATGGAACTCCTGGAAAAGTTAATTCAATGAACGATGTTTTAGGAATTTAAAATTCAACTTAAACCAAAGATAGTTTAATTATATTTTTTTATGGATCATGAAAGAAGTTCCATAAAGAGAACATTTATATATAAGAAAGCAGATAACTTACATTTGTTGTTTATTTTATTAAAACCATATTTTTCATGACTTTTGCGGTGTTAGTCCAGCCTGGTTAAGATACTGCCCTGCCACGGCAGAGACCTGGGTTCAATTCCCAGACGCCGCATCGCGGCTGTAGTATAGTATGGTTATTACTTGGGCCTTCCAAGCCTACAACCTGGGTTCAAATCCCAGCAGCCGCACTCTCATAATTATTATCCAGTATACTTCGCATAAAATCCATCTGTATCAGCATAGATAGTTTTAAATCCATACCCCTCAGCTTTTTTAATGGTATCCTGAATATAATCCCTCCCCCAAGCCGTGATAGATTCTGCACATTCAAAAGAATACCATCTGAATCTTGAAAATCCATAAATTCCATACATAGTATTTGCAAGCCTTTTTAGTGCCTGCTGTTGGACATTTAAAACTTTTTTCTCGGTTTCATCTTCAGAATTTTTTATTTGGTTTTTAATTTTAATTCTTTCACTCAAAATATTTCCTATAACCGAAGGAATAAATCCAAGAGGTTTTTTTCCAAACTTATGGTTATAAGATGGAGCGATATTAAAATCGTCAAGACCTAAGTTCCCATCTTCAACTTGTTCTGAGACAATATTTTTAACGTACTCTTCATTTGAAAGTTTTTTCAGTAAGACATCTGGAGAAATATTCTTCGAAATAATAATGCTAGGATACAAGCTTCTAAAATCAAATTGAACAAGATTTTCATGCAATCCTTTTTCTGGCTCTTTAACGTAACCACCAACATTCTCATTTTTTTCTCTAGAAGAAACTTGACCTCCAGTTGGTTTATTTGGGATTATTTCATTGTACTCATAAGCCTTACGTACCAAGTACCATTCAGCTTGTTGACCTGTTGCCATACGTGTTATATCAAAAAATGGCTGACCCACGATTCGTGTAAGTTCTAAACTTAAGGGCAAAGTCATTTCAGCTATTTTGAGAGTTGATGTAACATCATCAAGAGCATAATGAAGTAAATCTTTAAGTTCTTGACCCTCGTTATCCCAATATTCCCATATTTTATCTCCAGGAACATCAAATTTTTCTTCATCAAAAAGTTCAAAGTAGACTCTTTCCAAGGTATAACGATTTAAACTAATATACCTCCTCATTAACAAGTATAAATCAATGTGAATAAGTCCTTTAAAAGCAGCTGCTTTAGAATAACCTCTATTCAAGAAATTTAACTTTGAACCCTCCCAACTTAAATCAAGGTCAATATTATAAATTTTAGCTCTATCTTTAAGATAAGGAAAATCAAAATTATCTGAGTTGTAACCTACAACAATATCTACATCGTTCTCTTTAACGGTTTTAATAAAAGATTTAATGATCTCCTCTTCAGAATCTACCTTTTCAACGAAGTCTAAATTTCCAGTTTTAGTCGATACCACTTTATTAATACCTGTATTTGTCGATATTCCCAATATGATAATTTCATCTTTCTTAGAATTCGGCATTCCATCTGGATTTCGAACTTCTAAGTCGAAACTTAAGATTTTAAAATCGATGTTGCCGATTTCTAATGGTCGAGGAGGAGAATTTAATTTAAATATTTCCAAATCATTGGTAGTTTCTATATTCAAAAATGAAGAGACAACTTCACCATTCAATTCTATCATGGACATTGGAAATATGTCGTTGTTAATTAAATACCTACGATAAAAGGGAATATCATATTCTCTAATATCCTTCACAGACTCAAACTTTCTAATTTCATCTCTAAGCCTAGGAACGTCCTGAGGATGATTGAAAGTAACTTTTAAAAACTGAGATTCTACCTGAAAATCTTTTTTATTGACAAGTTCAATAGACTCAGGATCTAATTCATTTATCTCCTTTTTAGCCATTTCAATATCATTTGCAACAACATAAATGTAAGGTTGAAAGTCAAAATCCAAAGCTATAACTGTTTTCTTATTATCTTCCTCTTTTTCCTTTCCAAAAAGACGAATAACAGGTTTTTCGTTGTATGTCACATAATCAACATCAAAAAGAATAACTTCTCTTTTTTCCATTTTTCAATTTCCCATTTTATTTTATAGTTCGATTATCATTCATAATATAGTGTTTTGTAAAATTATTTATATTGATCTAATATTTTTTTAATTTAAGATGAGATGTGGTCAAAACTAATTTTTTTAAGAAAAAATTTTCTTATTTTCTAAATTAAAGCATTTTTAGAGCTTTTTAATTTTAAAATTTAGACTTTTGTCCACCTCTCAAGATTTGGAATTTTGCCATGATAATTTTTATTAAAAGTTCATTTTAAATTTAATTTAAATTAGTAATCATTGATATTATTCACAAAGTGAATTTAGAAGAATTTATTCTTCGTTTTAGTAAATAAATTATTTT
>JAITEE010000189.1 GCA_031282205.1 Candidatus Methanovirga aequatorialis
TTTATCCTCTTTTAATTCTGTTTTCCAGTGTTGAGCTTGGTTTTTGCATACACCGTTGAAACTAAGAATTGATACTTGAAATTCATCTATGACTGAGACAATTCAGATTCTCAGTCATAATATTCTTTCAAATCTATTATAAAATTTATATCTAATTGTTTTCTACAACCTACTTTATTTTTTTATTTTATAAAAATGTTTACTAAAGGTTATATATGAAAGTAATTAAAAATATTAGAAAAATATAATGGTCCATTAATTTAACTGTATCCTATTTTTTTAAAAGATTCAATTATCTAATCGGTAAATAAATGACTAATTTGATCGATGGTAATAATTCCTGCGAGTTTTAAATCATCATACACGACTGGTAAAGCAGAAATATTGTATTTTTTCATTTTACGAGCTACAACATCAATAGAGTCATGTAGATCACATGTTTTAACATCACGGGTCATGATGGCTTCAAGATTATCGCATTCTGTAGCTATTGACTTAGATAAATCCCAAGCCGTTGTTATACCAATCAATACTTCATCTTCAGTCACGACTGGAACATGGGTCACTTGTTCATCCATCATTAAAATGGCCACATCTTCAACATCAGCATCAGAATTTATGGTTACAATATCTCTTTCAACGATGTCTTCAACGTGTAGATCATCTAAAAACTTAGATATTAGATAGTTCAACTGACCATCTTCTAAAAGAAACGCATCATGTCCATAGGGTGATTCCAATTCACTATAACTAACTTCAACATCGTTTGCTTTAAGAGCATTTAAGATCTCCTTAGATTGACTTGGGGGATATAGCCAATCTGTGTTAACGGCTATTAGTTTAACTTTTGAATTTACATTTTTAAATCCTTCGATTAAGGAACCATTTTTTGATAAATCGAAGTAATCAATTGCTTTTGTAATATAAATATAGGAGTTCGCATCAAATCGTTTAACAAAAGACTCTCCTTGATGATGTAGGTAACTTTCTACTTGAAAATCTAAGTCCAAATCATAGCTAAGCTCATTTTTGTCTTGAAGGTCACGACCGAACTTATTGTACATTGATACATCACTGAGGTAGGTTATATGAGCTATCATTCGAGCTATTGAAAGACCATTCTCAACTTCTCCTTTTCCATAGTATTTTCCTTTGTTCCAGTTTATGTCTGTTATTATAGCTCGCCTTCCAACTTCATTAAAAGCTATTTGTTGTGGAGAAGAACGAGAAGTTGTAGCTATTGCAATAACTTTTTTAACCATTTTTGGATATGAAACCATCCATTGTAATGCTTGCATTCCTCCCATTGACCCTCCAACAACGGCAAACAGTTGTTTTATATTGAAATGCTCTACAAGTTTTTTTTGTGCTTTGACCATATCTTTAATCGTCACGATTGGAAAATCAAGACCATACTCCTTGTTGGTTTTTGGGTTGATGGTTGATGGTCCTGTGGAACCTTTACATCCACCAACGACATTGGAGGAGATTATAAAATACTTTTCACTGTCCAACGATTTTCTGGGCCCTATCACTATCTCCCACCATCCAGGCTTTTTATCTCCTTCATGCCAACCAGCAACATGAGCATCCCCAGAAAGTGCATGACAGATTAAAATGGTGTTATTCTTTTCTTTATTTAATTTTCCATATGTTTCATAGGCTACAGTCACGTTTTCCAATATTTTTCCTGATTCTAACTCTAAATTTTCTTTAATGTTAAAAAATTCTGTTTGAACACTACCAACCGATTCTTTTTCCATATAATCCCTAGTGATTTATTTAATTCATATATTCGATTATTTTTAATTAACTACTACTGGGTTAATATTAATAGCTATTCCAATTGTTTTTTTATATTTGTAGTGTATGGAATTGCTTGTAGGTAAAAAAACTTCGTTTATTCACAAATTGAACTAATTCCCTTAAATTCACTTCGCAATAGATCTTTGATTTCCTGTTGTTATCGAAGATAATTTATCAAATTTTCAATTTGCTAACAAGACAAAATCTTCTATTTTATCACGCTTAGAAAAGCTTATTTTTAGTTCTTAAAATTGTTTTTTTTGTTTCTAATCGAACAAGTTCAGCAATAAAATTTTTTAAAGTTTATCATAAACATTAAATTTTTTAATTAAAAAAAATTATAATTCTTATCTTTAAATTTATGATCTGTGAATAAATATATTTTATATTTTTACTTTTTATATATAATAAAATATAATTTATAATTATTATAAATAAATAATATCTCAAATTATGATATGTCTCGAATTAAGTAATTATAATGATTTTGGTAAAGTTTGCCAATTATAAAATATCAATATCCAATGTAATCTATTTAAACTTAATTTAGAGAATTTTCATAAGAAAAATTAAGCTAATAATTGATAAACGTTACAGTTATAACTATAATTACAAAAATTTTTTATTCCACTATAACCACTTTATGATTCATATCCTTAAATTTTGTACGATGTATATTAAATAATAATCAATCGTTATTGTGTTGATCATGGTTCATTGAATATCTAATAATTTATATACAATGGTAGTTTTAAAAACATCCATCACAAATTTGTTCACGTTTTTAATAGTTAATTTTCCCTGTTTTTCCATTATTTTTTGAATTGTAAGAACTACTCGAAGTCCTGAACTGGAGATATATTCTAAATCTTTGAAATCAAAAACTAATTCCGTTATTTCAGAGATATTTCCAATTAACTCTTCTTCTAGCTCATGAGAGGATTCTGAATCTAATCTTCCAGAGACTTCAACGGTCAATTTGTTATCATATATCTTCTTGATATCCATGTGTGTCACTTGATTACTTTTAAGGCTTAACAACGGTTAATTTCATGTTTAACAATTGTTAGATAATTTAAGCATGTTAATATGATGATCCTTATTAATTAATAGTCGTTTTTTATATTTCATTTTTTTTTAGTAGAGTACTGGACAAAAGTCGTTTTATAATGATTTTGGTAAAGTTTGTCAATTATAAAATATCAATATCCAATGTAATCTATTTAAATTTAATTTAGAGAATTTTTATAAAAAATAATTAAATTAATAATTGATAAACATTACCATTATCACTATATTAAAATTTGTTCATCACTATATTAAAATTTGTTCATCAAAAATTTTTTTTATTGTTGAAAATTTATTTTCAATTTTTAGCAGTTCAATTTTTAGCAGTAACTAAATATTGATTAAATTTGATAGTATTTAAATGTTTCGACAAAATAAAGTTGGCCAATATTTTGGACTCGTGCCATCTTTAGGACTCTATTGGTTAAAAAATTTTTAAACATTTTTTTGTCTTCTTTTTGCACTTTGTATTAAAATGTAATACAATATGGATATTATACACGATGTTACTTGTTTGTTTGTGCACATTATAAGTTTTAAAGCTGTTTAAACAAAAGAACGTACATGGCAACATGATTTTGAGACTTCAAAATTTTAGAAAGTATTGATCTTTCAGGTTCTCCACTAAATAAACTTAAACCTCACTTTTAACGTTATAACGACATTAAAAAAGTTTAATTGGGCTAAAACTCAATGAAACTGTATTTTTTTAATCAAAAACATATTTTTCATATTCAACGTCTATTTTTTTTACTCTTTTATCCCTGTCATCATCTATTAAAATTAAATTTCTCCCGTTTTTGAGCATTATAATTCCATGTTCTTTTCCATGACCACAACAAACATATTGAGCTCCTTCTACGTGTCCAATACAAGAGTCGTATCCTTCTTGTGTAGGTTGATTCCCACATCTTGAACATGGTCTTAAATCATGCACTGGTTCTTTTGTATCAGCGTAGATGTCTTCTTCTCCATTTGGCCATTTAATAATAACTTCATGTCCACGAACGTACTTCTTTCCATATTTTTTCATGATAATACACTTTTCAATACATAATTTGTTGTTTAATAAAATAATAAATGAATATTTTATAATAAATGAATATTTTTTTTTTATTGAAATGAGAGATGGACAAAAGTCTAAATTTTAAAATTAAAAAGCTTTAAAAATGCTTTAATTTAGAAAATAAGAAAATTTTTTCTTAAAAAAAATTAGTTTTGACCACCTCTCGAAATGAGTCTTGGTCAAAAACCAAATTTTTAAAGATTTTGCTAAATTTAATTCCAATATTTACTCTTTAAATTTTATTTAATCCATGAATTTATCCTAATTATAAGAATATAGTTATAATTAAGTTTTAAATTAAATTTTAATGTGATTCAAATGATTAAATTTAAAATAAAGAAATTCAAAATTTTAGTGAAACGACTTTTGCCCACGACTCGAAATACGAAATTAAAAAAATGTTTATAAAAAATAAAATGGAATTTTTCCTAAGGTTTGTGTAGGCTGTGTTGAAAAAAAATGGAAAAATTTGTAATTACCTACAACGGTACTTTAATAAAATTTATAAATGATAAACTAAAAATATTATCTAAATTAAATAATATAATCATATATGTAACATCTACATTTTTTTATGAATATGTGGATTGTCCAAAGGTGGGTTTTCTATAGTTTAGAATTTTCTAATTTTTAACTACTTTAAATTTGATTGTTAGTTAATATATATTTTGAGATTAAAATTTTTTTTATGTAGATCAAATTTTGTGTCTAATTTTATGGGGGAAATTTATTGCTTCTATTAATAAGTCCAATTAATCATGAAGAAGCTATTGAAGCTATTGAAGGTGGAGCAGATATTATTGATGTTAAAAACCCAAAAGAAGGATCTTTGGGTGCTAACTTTCCATGGGTCATTGAAGATATAAGGAAAATTACTCCTGATGGGACTTTGGTAAGTGCAACTTTAGGAGACGTTCCTTATAAACCTGGTACGGTATCTCTTGCTGCTTTAGGAACCCTTACTTCTGGTGCAGGTTATATTAAAGTAGGTTTATATGGTACTAAAACTTGTGATGAAGCATTGGATGTAATGAAGAACGTTGTTAAAACTGTTAAAGATAGAAAGAAAGATGCTATTGTAGTTGCGTCTGGTTATGCTGATGCTCATCGTGTTGGTGCTGTTAATCCATTAGAGATCCCAAAAATAGCTAAAGATTCTGGTTCTGATTTAGCAATGTTAGATACTGCTGTAAAAGATGGTAGAGGATTATTTGATTTTTTAGATCTTGACACTTTAAAAAGATTTGTTGATGAAGCACATGGGTATGGTTTAAAGACTGCCTTGGCTGGTTCTCTTAAAAAAGAACAATTGAAACCATTATCAAATATTGGATGTGACGTTGTTGGTATAAGAGGAGCTGCTTGTATTGGTGGAGATAGAAATACTGGTAAAATCCATAGAGTTGCGGTGTCTGAATTAAAAACTTTTATGAACAACGTTTAATTACATCTATCCGATTTTTAATTTTATATAGATCATTTTTTTTTTTTATAGTGTATTAAATAATGTTTGTAATAATAAAATTTTTAATAATTTATTATAACTATTAAACTTTTAATTAAGGCAATTATAATTAATATTTTTAAAAATAAAAGTATTTTAATAATTAATAAGATTTAAATAAAAATTAATTAAAGATAATATTTTAAAATCAAGTGAATAATTACAAATATTCTTTACTCCATTATAACTATAAAATCTTTGTTGTAAATTTTTTGTATAATTCAAATAAATGAGGAAATATATGTATCTTGATAAAATAAATGAAGCTAAGAGTGCTTATACCTTTGATGATTTTTTACTTGTTCCTAATGAGTCATGGTTTGAACCAAAAGATGTAAATATGATGTCAAGGATTTCTACAAATTTTAAGCTGAAAATTCCCATAGTAAGTGCGGCTATGGATACGGTGACTGAAAGTGAGCTTGCCATTGCCTTAGCACAAGAAGGTGGGATTGGAATTATCCACAGGAACATGACACTTGAAGATGAAGTAGAGCACGTTAAAGAGGTTAAAGGTTCTGGTGATTTAATAATAAGAGACGTTGTCACCACAAGTCCTGAGTCTTCATTGGAAACTCTTAAAGATTTAATGATTGAGGAAGATGTAAGTGGTCTTCCAGTGATTGAAGATGATAAACTAATTGGAATTATAAGTAAAAGAGATCTTAAACCTTTCTTAAATGAAAAAACTAATAAAACAGTTAAAGATCTTATGACCTGTGATGTCGTCACGGTTCCAGAGTCAATATCTCCAAGTGAAGCATTGGACATTGCCTATGAAAACAAGGTTGAAAGGATCCCTGTCGTGGAAAATGATAAATTGGTGGGAATTGTCACGATCAAGGATATTTTAGAACAGAAACAATATCCTAACGCTGTAAGAGATGAAGATGGAAAACTATTGGTTGCTGCTGCAACGGGACCTTTTGATTTAAAAAGAGCTATTGCCTTAGATAAAGCAGGTGCTGATATAATAGCTGTTGATTGTGCTCATGCCCATAACATGAACGTTGTTAATTTTGTTTCAACTATTAAAGAAAATGTAGGTGCCGATTTAATTGTTGGAAATATTGCAACTGCAGAGGCGGCTGAAGCATTAATAGCTAAGGAAGTTGATGGTCTTAAGGTTGGAATTGGACCTGGTTCTATGTGTACAACAAGAATAATAGCTGGAGTTGGTGTTCCTCAAATAACAGCCATCGCCCAAGTTGCAGATGTAGCAAAAGAACATGATATTCCTATTATTGCCGATGGAGGCATTAGATATTCTGGTGATATAGCCAAGGCTATTGCTGCAGGTGCAGATGCTGTCATGTTAGGTAATCTTCTTGCAGGTGCCTATGAGTCTCCTGGTGCTGTCACTGTCATCAATGGAATAAAATATAAACAATATCGTGGAATGGGTTCAATGGGTGCTATGACTGGTGGTTTTGGTGGAGGTGCAGATAGATACTTCCAAGAGATAAAAGGGCCTATGAAACATTCAAAACTTGTGCCCGAAGGGGTTGAAGGGGTAGTTCATTATAAAGGTAAAGTAAATGATATTATTTTCCAACTTGTAGGTGGTTTAAAAGCTTCTATGGGTTACTGCGGAGCTAAAGATGTTAAAACAATGCAGGAAAATTCTAAGTTTGTTAAGATCACTTCGAGTGGTATTAATGAAAGCCATCCCCATGACCTCTTAATAACCAACGAAAGTCCAAACTATCCAACGTTAAAATAACCACTAAATTCAAGACGCAATATTTGAGGTTTTGAAAATAATGAATGTGGAAAATCACTTCACATGTATTCTACTATGTGGAGGGATGAGTAAACGAATGGGTCAAGATAAAGGATCCATGTTATTTCATGATAAACCTATGATTATATCTATTCTTGAAACATTGGATCATGAAATAGATGAACTGATAATTGCTTTAAATAGTAGAGAAAGAGTGGATAAGTACAGGTCAATAGTTGATCGTTACTTTCACAGGGAATTTTCTTATAAAATAATATTTGTAGAGGATGAATTTAAAAATAAGGGTCCTTTATCAGGGATCATGACAGGATTAAAGAATACCAGTAGTGAATATTCTCTTGTCATTCCTTGTGATTCTCCATACATAACTAAAAGGTATATTAAGTCCATTTTTAAAATAAAAGACAAAATTAAAAATGATTTTGACAGTTTGATTCCTTATCATAACAACAAAACAATTTTAAACGATGGAGTAGATAAACCTTTAAACATAAAGGATAAAAATTTTAATTTAAATTTTATAGAACCTTTACATGGAATTTATAACAGAAGGTTAATAGATAAAATTGAAAAAAATATAGGGGATAATAAGTTAGATATTAAATCTATTATTAGAGGTACTGACACTTACCTTATTGACACTAAAAATTTCGATAAAATAAATTTCAGGAATATAAATTGTCATAATGATTTAAAATAACTTTTGAAGTTCTTATCAAGGAATTTAATAAGATTTACTCCTATTTTTAAATGATTGGCGGAACATTTGTCGGATAATCCTCATTAATACAACCTAAACATAACTTATCAAAAGGGATTCCAATGGATTCTACAAGTGATTCTATACTTAAATACCCTAATGTTTCAACACCCAACATTTCTTTCATTTGATTAACTGTATTATTGGCAGCTATTAGCTCTTTTTTTGAAGCCATTGAAATACCATAGTAACAAGGAGCAACAATAGGTGGACAACCAATTAACATGTGAATTTCTTTTGCACCAGCTTCTTTTAAGATCTTAACCAAAGATTGGGAAGTTGTTCCTCTTACAATACTGTCATCAATTAAAACGATTTTTTTACCTTTAACTTCTGATTTAATAGGATTTATTTTTAGTTTAACAGCTATTGACCTTTCTTCTTGAGTGGGCATAATGAATGTTCTTCCAACGTACCTATTTTTAATTAAACCTTCAGCATAAGGGATTTTTGAAGCTCTTGAATATCCAATAGTTGCTGGAATCGAAGAGTCTGGAACAGGCACGACTATGTCGGCGTCGATTTTATACTCATCATATAGATGTTTTCCTATGTTTAATCTCGTTTTATAAACGTTTTTACCATTCATAACACTGTCTGGTCTTGCAAAGTAAACGTATTCAAAAACACAATGGGCATTTTTAATTGAGTTGGCCACTTTAACCTTATAGGACTTAAGTTTATTGTTTTCGAAGTACACGATCTCTCCAGGTTCCACGTCCCTCACATGTTTGGCACCGATTACATCGAAGGCAACGGTCTCAGTTGCGATTATGTAATCTTGATTATTCTTAGCAATGGCTAATGGTTTTATTCCAGCAGGGTCTCTTAGGGCGTAAAGTTTATCATCGATTAAAATGACAATCGAGTATGATCCCACGATCTTTTCAACGACTCTTTCAATTGTTAGAATAAAATCATTGGTTTTTTCATGCTCTTTTTTAATTAAATAAAGTAATACTTCGGAGTCTGTATCCGAGGTGAATTCATATCCTTCTTTGATCAACTCACACCTTAAAGAAGGAGAGTTAACAATATCTCCGTTGTGTGCAATAGCCATATTTTTCCCATTTAAAGTTGTTAAAAAAGGTTGAGAATTCTCTAATTTAGAGTCTCCTGTAGTTGAATATCGTACATGGCCAATAGCTCTATTACCTGGCAGAAAATTAAAATCAAAATCTTTAAAGGCATCCGTTAGTAAACCTACTCCAATGTGAGAATGCATTTTACCACCATCAAATGTAGCTATTCCTGCAGACTCTTGACCTCTATGTTGTAAAGCGTAAAGACCATAATAAACAAAAGACGAAACATCCTTATCTAAATTGGAATTTATCCCTACAATACCACATTTGTCTTTCAATTTATACTTCCTCTCCTTGAATTACTGTTGAATAAAACGTCAAAGATAATTGGGTTGATAGAAAATAAAGGTAAGTTACAACAACATCCTATTTTCCTTCGCTACACATCATCTATTAAATAGTATTTATCAATTTCATGAACTAAAACAATCATCATAAGAACTCAAGGAGTACCCATCTTTTTTTTAAAATTTATATCTTCTTAATTGAAATTAGATAAACTCTTCATGAGTTGTAGATTGATTGTTAGGAAATGGCCTTCCATCATGATTTTTCTTATTAAACTCTTCTAGTAAGTCATGACTATTATTAATAAAAATAAGTGAAGTTCTAACAACCTTTAACCACTCAACAGCATGGATTTTAGATCTGGCTCCAATTAAACCTTGACCAATAATTATATTGTCTGGTTTAAATTTATTTGTAGCTAAAACCAAATGATTTTCGTGGTCTAAAACTTCATTAAAAGAATCTTCCCAAAGTTGAGATAATGGAAAAATCTCCAGAATATCTTTATCATGAATGTTAGAGAATCTATCTTTAAAATCAGAGAATTCAGACTTAAGTTCATCAATCTGAACGTTAAGAATTTTCATCTCTTTTTTAAGGTCCTGATTTTCATTTTTAACGATCTCATATTCATGTACAATAGAACTATTTTCAAGAGTTAACCTTTCATTTAACTTTGAAAATTTAAAAACTTCCTTGTTTTTAAGATCTAAAGCCAAATTAACTTGATTTAATTTAGCCGTATTAAAAAGAGAATTAAATCCTGCTTTCATAATAGATTTTTTAATTTCATCCTGTAAAAAATGCTCCAGAACCAACTCATAATTTCTTGTTTTAGGAAACTTTAAAATTCCGACATATCCAACCGTATCTTTAAGTTCATCTTTATAGTAAGCAATCTTTTCTTTAACTCCATCGTGATAATCAACTTCATTGTTAGGATTACTTAACTCATCATGGTTATCGAAATCATAATCATCCGTTACAAGAACAATATCTGCTCCTCTAACTGCATTAATAGCTATTTTCAAATTATTCACTGGAATAATAGATGAAATTATAATATTTAAATCAGTTTTTAAATCTAAACATTTTATGGATTTGGATAGAACTTCTGCATTATCTAAATCTTCAGTAATGATTCTTACATCGATAAATGGCTCATCTTCGTTACAGACGTTAAATTCATCATGGGGCTTAACGTTGTTGAATGGAATATTTACTTTTGTACCAAATTCATCGTCTGAATTATAGCTATTGGACTCCTCATCTGATTTGTTATAGTTCCATTCATTATTTTGATCTTTGGATTTAATATCAAAATCTAAATCAGGCAATTTTTCGTTGGAATCGTTCTTTAAAAGATCAATTTTTTTTCTCGGATTATCATCATCTAAATTGGAATCAACATTATCAAAATTAAAATCAATGAGATCCAAGCTATCGAAATTAAAAGTTTCAAAATTGGATTTAGGAACAACATCCTTTGAATCAATTGCATAATTTTTATTTTTTTTATTATTAAAATTCATGAACAACCCATCAATGAATTTCTGCTAATTGTTGATAAAACCGATTTAAAATCATGTTTTAAAAAAAGATGTAATATTTGATTAATATAGTACTGGACACAACTTTTGAAAATATAAAGTTTATTATTTAATTCAATCTGATTTAAAAGATTTTAAACAAGTTTAAAAATTATAATCATTTTAAAATCAAATGTCGAGTACTATAATTAATTAAAAATCTATAATTTTGATGGTTATAATTTTATTACTATTTTGGTTATAATAATTAATTATAATGATTTTGGTAAAGTTTGTCAATTTATAAAATATTAATATTCCATATAATCTACCTAAATTTAATTTAAAGAATTTTTATAAAAAATAATTGAACTAATAATTGATAGACATTACCATTGTCACTATAA
>JAITEE010000017.1 GCA_031282205.1 Candidatus Methanovirga aequatorialis
TTTTGACTAGATGGTATTTTAATAATACTTGGAGCATGCCATGATTTAAAATCTCTAAAATTCATATTATATAGTATATAAATTGTTATTTATAAACCTTTCAGTTATCACTATAAATGATTTTATGTAGAATATATGTCATAGTGTGCGTTTTTTAACATGGTTTCTTTAACTTAATTATATGATCTCATCCACACTTAACATGATTTCTACAAAGCCATAATATAAATTTATTCAAGATTTTTATAAAATTATGATACAAAACACTGTGAAAAAATATTTAAAAAATATTTAAAAAATATTTATATGAATATTTAGAAACAATTTATATAGGATTAATAATACACTTATTTAGGTGTTGTTTATGGATGATAACCACTTTATGATGGAAGCTATTAATCAAGCCAAAAAATCTTTAAATGAAGGTGGAATTCCCATCGGAGCTGTTTTAGTTAAAAATGGAAAAATAATAGCTAAAGGATATAACAAACTCATCCAAGACGATTCAGCTATTTTACATGGGGAAATGGATGCAATCGAAAATGCTGGTAGACTCAAAGGAGTTGACTATAAAAAAACCACTCTTTATACAACACTTTCACCATGTCCAATGTGTTCTGGTGCCGTTATTCTTTATAATATTCCAAAAGTTGTAATTGGAGAAAACAAAACGTTACTCGGTGCAGAAAATTTACTAAAAAACAATGGTGTTGAAGTTGTTAATCTAAACTTAGAGGAACCAAGAAAACTTCTTGAAAAATTCATTGCAAAAAATCCAAAAATATGGGGAGAAGAATTAGAAAGAGTTGGTTCCAAAACAACTGTAAAACAATCAACTAAAAATTAAGTAAAGGTTAATCTACTTTTCATGAGATTGCTTAGTTCTTGGTTGGTTGTTTTAATCTTAGGTAAAATCTCATTCATTAAAAATTCTCAGGATACCATTAAACACTTCCAAAAATCCGTAATGGTCTCATTGTTGTCGTTGGTATCTTGCAACAATTTTCACGACTAAATCCTAATATTCGTTTTTAGTTAAATTATAGTTAAACTCCAAACTTTTGAAAATAATTAAAATTAAAATACTCGATAGATTTCATTTGTTTTGAAAATTAATGGTAAAATGAAGAAATAAAATTGATAATTATTTTTAAATTTTTCGATTTAAACTATATATTATAACTTTTATTTTTAATAAATAAGAGTTTATAAATACATTTGAATAAATTAAAAAAAAAACAGATGAAAATCCCATGAAAAAAATAAAAAAAAGTCTTTCATGAATATGTAGATTAAATTTGTAAAAAAAATGATAACATGAAGTTTAAAAAAGACTTCATCATTGATCCTATTTTAAGATCCGGTAAAAATGATGATGGAACAGATGAAAAACATTCAGACTGGTTAGAACTATTGTTTGACTTAATCTTTGTTGCGGCAGTCTCACAGGTAGCATTAGATTTAAGTGATGACTACAATATAATAAGCTTTTTAAAACTAATTCCTCTATTTTTCGTTATTTGGTGGGGCTGGATAGGGCAAACATATTATTTGGATAGGTTTAGTACCGATGATATATTAATCAGAATAATAACGATGATACAGATAGTGGTCGTTGCAGCACTTGTTTTAAATATTAAATACGCTTTAACTACAACCAAAGCAGGATTTGTTATAACCTACTCGATACTAAGGTTCATATTGGTGATTGAGTATCTATGGGTTGGGAAAAAGTTACCTGAAGTTAAACCACTTACCAATCACTATTCAAAAGGTTTTTTCATAGCTGGCTGTATATGGCTACTCTCTGCTTTCATTCCAAATCAATATACTTTCATTGTTTGGATAGTTGCATTAGCTATTGATATTTTAACTCCACTTACAGGAGGTGAAATGCATGTTAAATTTCCACCACACCCAACACACCTCCCTGAAAGATTTGGATTATTCACGATAATCGTAATTGGGGAAGCCATTGCAAGTATAGTGATTGCAATGTCACAAGTAAAGTTAGATGTTTTAACAGGATTTATGGGATTTATGGGACTGATAATATCTTTTACTCTTTGGTGGGGTTACTTTGAAGAAGCGAAGGGTGCCGAAGAAAGAGTTAAATTAAAAGGTGAGAGAATAGCCAAGTATCACCTATGGTTGTACTCTCACTTTCCATTGATGTTGGGAATAGTAGGTACAGCTGTAGGAATTAAACACTTGATCCACTTACCAGTATCCGACACTCATCATGACCCATTAATAGTATGTGTATCACTTTTAATTGCTTTTATATCACTTAGTCTAATATTTATTTCATCACTTAGCTGGAGGGAATGTATGGATAGGGAACTTTTTATTTATAGAACACCACATTACGTGATAATAGCTTTAATACTAATAACAGGATTTTCAGGAAAATTTATTCCAGGGTACTTGATCATCTTTATAATAACGACACTATCAGTAATTAACTGTATAATCTCACTAAGAGAGTCACCAGAAAAAGTTTGTAAACTTTAAATTTTTTTTTTAATCTTAAAAAATATTAAAAATCATTTTTTAATAGAACGACGGGAATTTCAAAGGTTTTAATGACTCTATCAGCAACATTTCCAATAATCCCCCTATCAGATTCGTCTCTTCCATGAGCATTTATTATAATTCCATCAGCATTTGTTTTAATAGCTATTGCTTTCATGTCTCTAAGAGGATCTCCAGTTATTAAATGTTCTACAACCTTAACACCCTTTTCACCAGCTTTTTTGGTGATATTATGTAAAATTTCATTACCTTCATCCTCTAAACAATCATAAGTATATGTTGCACTCTCATCAAGTACATAAACAGCTATTATATCTGCACCAATCTTAGACGCGAATTCAATTCCAAATTCTACTGCTTTTTGAGAATGGTGTGAACCATCACTTGGTATCATTAAATTTTTAATCATCGTATCACTAAACTCATTCTTGCCTACATCTTCTTGTAATTCAGATTGTCTATTTAATAGCCAAATCTTATTATAATCATTTTGGAAAAGTTTATCATTTATATGAATAATATCTAATCATAATTATTTAAATTTAATTTAAACGATTTTTATAAGATATATTTAAATTAAAAATTGATAAACATTACCGTTATCACTATAATTAATATTTTTATAAGTTATAGAAATGTTGTTTAGAAAAATAAACATCATATAACTTTCAAATTTGATATAAAATTTATAGTATTTTACCTAACTTTATTAACGTAATATATTACTACAAATTTTTAAAAAAATTTAATATATCTTAAAATTAAAAATTAAACAATTCTAAGAATAATTTTTAAATATAGTAGAATAAAAAATATTTGTAACTAATTACCTGATTTTAGAATATCATTTTTTAATTAATTTTTATTTAAGTTTTATTAATTATTAAAATAGCTATTAAAATACTTTTATTTTTAAAAATATTAATTATAATTTCTTTAATTAAAAATTTAATATTTATAATAAGTTATTAAAAATTAAGTAAAACACTATAGTACTAGAAGGATCACCGCATGATAGTAGGATATTTGATGAAATATTTTGTTTGAGCTTAAAAAAAGGAAAATTTTTAAGAAAAAGTACAGTTAATATTTTGTGTGTATACATGTTTTTTTTACAGTGCTATGAACTATTTAACTGGTATAAATAAGTATAAAATAGTGCCTTTGATACCTTAAGGAGAAACCAAGTTTGGAAGTTCATAGATAAGATTCAAAACCTGTTGGATTATTTCGATATAAACAACCCTAAAAATCCAATTTACAAATCTTTAAGAGATAAACTATTTGGGAGGATTTTAGGCGAACAATGTGGAAAATTGAGGAATTCTTCAAATTTTTAAAAAATGAATTGAATTTAAAGGATATTCATGCCTATACTAAAAGATCTGTTTATAAATACGTGTATCTGAATGTACTTTTAGTAAGGATACTGATTTTCAAAGGTTACAAAGAAATTCAAGAAATTACAGGACTCGTTGATCACCAATAAATCAGACACCTTGTTATATCAAAACATTTATATGGTAAATTTACTATAATAGTATAGTATAATTGCTTTATTTATATAGTATATTTACCATAATAGTATAGTAAACTTACCATAATATATAATAATATTTGATGATAAAATGAATTCAAGTTCTAATGATATATTAAAGTATATTTTGTCTAATGATAGTGAAAATTTAACTATTTCCAGTATTGCTAAAGGCACTGGTAAGGCTTATAAAAATACTCATGATATTATAAAGAAGTTAGCTGAAAAGAATATTCTTAAAATTGATAAAATTGGTAATTCAAATATTGTTAAGACGATAAAATATCCAAATCCTAATCTTTTTTCTGCTGAATATAGTAGAAGAGAAGATATCCTAAAAAATAAGAATATTAAAAATATTTTTAATATTTTAAAGAGAATTTATTTTCCAAAAATAGTTTTATTGTTCGGTTCTTATGGAAAAAATACATTTAATAATCATTCAGACATTGATTTAATGGTTATTAGTGAAGATAAGCACCATGAAGTAATAAAAAGGAAGTTAAATATACTTCCCCTTGATATTCACCTTGTTTTTTTGACATTTGAGGAATTTTGGGATTTAGCATTAAAAAAAGAATTTAGTGTCGTTAGTGAAGCATTAAAAGGAAATATTATTTTAAATGGTATTGAAGATTATTATATATTATTATCAAATCAAGGTGTCTGAAAAATATAAAAAATTGACAGGATTTCCATGGATATTTAATATAATTCATCATCAGAACTCCCATATTTTTTAAAAGTAAAAATAATCTGAAAAACAATCATTAAAATAGAATCATATAAACTTATAAATCAAAAAATTAACACTTTTCCAACATGATAAAATAAAATAATTTTTATAAATAGCTAAATACCTTTTATTTTAGATTTAAACCATTTTAAACTTTTATTTTTAGTTAAACAAAGTCTAAATTTTTTATTTTTATAATACTCAATTTTGTTTAAAAGTTTGAAAGATTCAGAGTCCAAATTTTGAATTTACTTTTTAAAACTACCATGAAAATTTTTCATGAAAATCTAACACCTTGTATCAAATATTAAATAAAAATTTGACACTGTAAAAAATTCACATGATGGTGCCTAATTTTTTGAGTATTTGATATTTTTTTGCGAATTCTGTTACATTTTTTATTATTCTGTCATTCCATCGCTTAATTTGTAATGCTACAAATGTTTCAACTCCTTTAACAGTTTTAAATAATTTTTTCAAGTTATCGGGAAATACTGTCCC
>JAITEE010000024.1 GCA_031282205.1 Candidatus Methanovirga aequatorialis
AAGTATGGATGAGATCATATAATTAAGTTAAAGAAACCATGTTAAAAAACGCACACTATGACATATATCCTACATAAAATCATTTAATATAAAAATCAAAATATGATTTCTACAAAGCCAAAATTAAATATTTTTCATAACATTAAAAATAAAAATAAAGAAAATCATGAATTTTCTAAATTAAAACAAGTTTTAATTAAAGAAAAAATATGGTTTTTTCTAATTGAAAAGGTTCAATAGATAGAATTAAAAATTTTCTAACTTTTTAAATCAAAGATTTAAGGATTAGGAAACACAGATAATAAAAATTACATTGAAAATTTAAGAACTTTTTCAAAATGACTATAAAAATCAAAATGACCAAAAATAGGATATAATAAAAAAAAATTTGTATATTAACATTGAAATTTAAAATTGATTACAAAATTGGTGATTCTTTGGTTAAAATTGGTGGAATTGTAACTGCGGCTGGAAAAAGTTCAAGAATGATTGAAGACTTAAAGGCTATGGATCTTCCAGTTACCACTAAACTAACTCTTAATCTTGATAAAAATAAGACCATTATTGAAACAACAATAAATAATGTTTTAAATGCTGGTGTTGATGAATGTGTTGTAGTACTCGGTCACTTTAAGGATGAAATAGTAAAAAAGGTATCGAAGATAAAGGATGGCAGAGTAAAGGTTGTATACAACGATCCTGTGGATGTTGATCTTTCTGTTTCTCTATATAATGGATTAATAAACTCCAAATCAGACAATATTTTAGCTGTTGCTGGTGATCAATCTAACGTTAGCACCGAGACATATAAGAATCTTGTTAACTCTTTTTTAGAGAGGGATAAAGAGGTTAATAAAGTATTAACGGTTCTTAGAAGAAGGGAAGTTGGAGAATTAGATTCGACTGGAGGTCTTGGGATGCCATTTGTCACCAAAAAAGGCAATCTTATAAAGTTCACAGAAAATAAAAATAGCAATTTGAATCCTATTTTAAGAGAAATGTTTAAGGATGGGTTTAAATTCTTTGCAGTTGAAGAAAAAAATGAGTTGGAGTTACTTAACATTAACAGATATGAAGACTACAAAACGTTCATTAGAAAAATATGACGTACACTGTTGTAGGGGTTTTCGATCATGAATCTTAAGTTTAGAGAACCTTCACATGAAACTCGAATGGCCCTTTCTAACGCCTACAAATGTCATGATGATGGGAGTCACATTGAAGAAGCAGAAAATAAAATCAGCTTAAAAACTTCTCATAACCACGTTAAATTAGTTAATAGTGGAAATTCAGCTATTTTGGCCTGTTTAAACTCGATAAATTCACTGATTCTAATTCCAGACCAGGGGGGATGGCATGGATTTAGGCAAATGGCTAAATTTTTAAACAAGGAGTTCATGGAATTTAAAACAAATAGAGGTTTAATTAATGTTGATTATTTAGATGATGCTATTAAAAACCTTGATGAAAATAGTTATCCTAAAGGAGCAATATTATTAACGAGTTTTGCAGGATACACGGCTGAACAACCAATTAAAGAAATATCTAAATTCGCAGATGAAAATGATTTACTTCTTATTGAAGACGCATCAGGAGGAATATTGGATAATAAAAAAAGGTTAGGAAATGGTAAATATTCAGATGTTATTCTTTGTTCAACTGGTTCTCCAAAAATTATAAATCTTGGATACGGAGGTTTCATATCAACAAACAATCAAGAAATATTTGAAGAGTCTAAACTGTTACTTAAAACGTTCTCGTTAAATAGCCAAATGGCTAAGGGTTTAATAACCGAGGTTGATCATGGTGAGAGATATTTTAAAATAGCTACAAAGTCCTGCAAATATTTGAAAAAGAATTTAAAAAGTGTTATTCATGAAGATAAAAGGGGAATAAATATCGTTATATCAACGGATGAAGCAAAGAAGTTAGCTATTAATTTAAGAAGTAAATTCAATATAAATGGTTCATTTATAACAAAATGTCCAAATTATAACAGAATCAAAGAGAAAGCAGTAGCCGTTGAAATTAAAAACCTAAACCCACAAGACTTAGGTAGGGAGAACTTAGACCACATAATTGAAACAATACTAGATTTAATATGACCTTAAGAGTTCGTCCAGCGTACTCATTCTGTTAAAATATCATCAAAACTGAACAGATAGAAACTACTTCCCAGCTTCTTGATGGACAATCATCTGAAAAATTTAAAATGCCAACGTTTATTAATAAAATTATATTTATATTGGACATTTAAATATATACTTTTAAATATCAATTTATTGTTAACAATTGTTATAATATTATGTAATGAAATTCAAAATTTGAACTGTTAAACAGCTAAAATAAAAGGAGAGAATATGAAGGTTTTGGTAGTTGGAACTGGTGCAAGAGAACATGTGATTTGCGAGTCTTTAAAGGATGATGTTGAACTGTACTCATATATGAGCAATATAAATCCAGGTATTGCAAGAATATCTAACTATAGGCAAGGAAGTGAATTAGACGTTCAAAAGGTTGCCGAATACTCTAGAGATAATAATATTGAAATGGTGATCATCGGACCTGAGGCACCACTTGGAAGGGGGATCGTTGATGAACTTGAAAAATATGAAATTAAATCTGTGGGGCCTGACATCGATGCTGCAAGGATTGAAACAGATAAATCTTTTATGAGGGGCCTATTTGAGGAGTATAAAATTCCTGGCTCACTAACCTTTAAAGTGTTTGATAAATACGAAGATATCGATAGGTTCTTAGATGAATATGATGGGGACGTTGTTGTAAAGCCTGTTGGATTGACTGGTGGTAAGGGGGTTAAAATCGTAGGTGATCATCTTAGGGATAACGATGAAGCAAAAACTTATGCTCGTGAAATAATCGACACCAAAATGGGCGGATTTTCCCAAGTTATTATAGAGGAAAAAGTTGTTGGTGAGGAGTTCACAGTTCAAGCCTTTAGTGACGGTAAAAACTTATCTCCAATGCCAGCTGTTCAAGACCATCCACACGCATTTGAAGGGGATGATGGTCCTATTACAGGAGGTATGGGTTCTTATTCTGATAAAAATGGATTGCTACCTTTTTTAACTCAAAAAGAATATGATGATGCGGTTCAAATAATGGATAATACTATATCTGCCATTAAAGATAAAACCTTCTCATACTACAAGGGGGTTTTATATGGGCAGTTTATGTTAACCAAGAATGGTCCAAAGTTAATTGAGTACAACGCAAGATTTGGAGATCCAGAGGTTATGAATACTTTACCACTTATGGAAACTCCTATGATCGATGTTTGTAATGGTATCGTCGATGGCAAACTTAAAAAGGTTTCATTTATGGATAAGGCATCGGTTTGTAAATATTTGGTTCCAGATGGATACCCTGAGACTACCTACGGTAACACTTTAATAAGCGTTGATGAAGAAAAGATTGACGCCTTAGGAGGGCACGTTTATTATGCTGCTGTTAATCAAAAAGAAGATGGAGTTTATACAAGTTCTTCAAGAGCGATTGGTGTCGTTGGTATTGGTGAGACAATCTTTGATGGAGAAAAAATTGCTGAGTCATCTTGTAGGAATGTTCACGGAAATCTTTATCATAGACGAGATATTGGTAAAAAAGAACTTGTGGACAAAAGAATTAAACATATAAATGATATTAGAACTTAACTAGTCATTGGTACTACACTAAAAATGGAAGTAAATAAAAATGAAGTCAAAAAAAGATCTTTTATCTATTTTGGATATAAGAGATGAAATACCTGAAATATTGGATTTAGCTATTAAATTTAAGAATGATGAAATCACTGATAAACCACTTGAAGGTAAATCATTGGCCATGATATTTCAAAAGTCTTCAACACGTACGAGAGTCTCATTTGAGGTTGGAATGTATGAACTTGGTGGGAATTCGTTGTTTTTATCTTCATCTGATCTTCAACTCTTTAGAGGGGAACCAATTTCAGATACAGCGAAGGTTTTGAGTAGGTACGTTGATGGAATAATGATTAGAACGTTTGAACATCAAGATCTTGTTGAGCTATCCAATGAGGCCGATGTTCCAGTGATAAATGGTCTCACAAACTTAGAACATCCATGCCAGGCATTGGCGGATACACAGACGATACTTGAGAAAAAAGGGAGTTTGAATGTTAAACTCGCTTACGTTGGAGATGGGAACAACGTATGTAATTCACTTCTTCTTATATCTGCTTGTTTAGGTATGGATATTTCAATAGCTACTCCAAAAGGATATGAACCAGATGAGGATATTGTAAATGAAGCTAAGAGTATATCAAAAGAAACGGGTTCTAAGGTTCAGATTACAGATCGTGTTGAAGACGTGGTTTCTGATGCAGATGTGGTGTATACCGACGTATGGGTCAGTATGGGTGATGAAGAAGAAAAAGAAAAACGAAGAAATGACCTATTAAAATACCAAGTTAATGGTGAACTTATGAATTTAGCTTCCAAGGATGCAATATTCATGCATTGTCTTCCAGCCATTCGAGGAGAAGAAGTTGGAAGTGAAGTTATTGATGGTTCACAGTCTGTGGTTATAGACCAAGCAGAAAACCGATTACATGCCCAGAAAGCCATTCTTTACTATCTAATGAAATGAACAAGGACGAATTAAATGATAAATTCAACGACGGTTTTTAGTGATATTAAGTTGTTTGAAGATGGCGGCAAATTCATAATTTCATCTGAGAATGAACTTTCAGTTTTCGGAGACTTGGATGACTCTAAAGGATTTGATACAAGCAACAGCATATCGATCAATGACGATGAATTTAAAAAGGATTGTATCACCCATAAATTTCGCTACGATGAACTTTACATCCATAGCTTTGGCGATGTTACCACTTTAAATTTTGCTAACAACTCTCTAAAAACTGATACACTCAATGATTTAAAGTTAATAACAAATAAAAAAGATTCTAAACTTGATTTAGGTCAAATTGTTATAGTTAATAGTGAATTGACCCATAAAGAATTATTAGAACTTTATAAAATAGGGATTAAAACCAAAGAAGAATATTTTAACTCAAAAAAACTCCCTTCCCCAATTCAAAAATTATTGAATTTAAATGAGTTCTTGGCCATTCTTTCAAGACCATATTCAAACAACCCAATTAAAGATTTTGAATCCATTAAACAAGAATTTATTCAATCGATATCCACATCATTCTCAAACTTCTTTAAAGAGTTAAATCTTGATTTTGGAATTTTAGACCATATATACGGTTTAGGCTTTGATTTAGACGACCTTGTAAGTGCAGGAATTGAACTGTTGGTGGGTGTTGAAGATACAGAGGAGATTAGAAATAAACTAAAAGATCAGATATTAAAATCTCTTTCAGATGTTAATGTGATCGCACTAATCATTGCAGCCATTAGAACTGAAGAAGACTTCATGGAAAAAACCATCAGAGAGGTTAATGTTGATGACGATCCAGCGTATCTTTATACCGATGAAGTTTTAGGTCTGGCCATTGCAAATCAAATAGCTGGAACAAAGGCAACCTTTAACTTTAAAAGATACGATGAAAATAAACCAGGAATAATATCAAAACTGGATCCAATGACAGATGATATCTTCGCAGGTCTAATAGCTGGAGCAATGTCTAAAATATTCGATGAACATTAAACAAACTTCTATAAATGAAAAATAAGGTATTTGCAGATACAGTATAATCCCTCAGTGGATAAAGGAGTTCAAGATAATTTAAAAAATTTTATTGGATGTTAAAATATTTGTGAGTTACGTGATTTTATTTTAACTTTTTAACTTCATTTTAGTATTTTCTATTTAATTAATTATTTAAATTAAAAAAAGAACTTTTTAATATAGAAGTATTCGTATTCTCAAAGAATACGAATTTAACGATAATTTTAGTTAAATACTCATTTTTAAAGAACAATTTAAAATTTCAGAAAAAAATTCAAAAATTGAATCGTGAGACGATCTCATTGACTATAAAATCCAACAAACATTAAAAGTGTTTTAAATGAAAGATAAAAATAGGGACGATTATTTTCAAGAAAAATCTTCTTTTTTAGGAGCCATTGGTGGGCTTATAAGTTTTTCAACAATTCTATCTATTAGAACCCATACAACGATTAAAAGTATGGCCAAGGTTGCATGGATATGGCCATTCGTCAGTGGACTTGTAGGTACTTTAGGATTTTTTATTACGTACCTCCTTGTGGAGTTTTTAAAATTCCCAAATTTAATTTCTGCAGCTATTCTATATGGATTTTTTCTGTATATAAATGGATTTCATCATTTAGATGGTTTATTAGATTTTGGAGATGCGATAATGGTACATGGATCTCCTGAGAAAAAAATAGCTATTATGAGGGATTCCATGATTGGCACTGGAGCAATTGGACTATTCTTCATTGTTGGAATAATTACGTTGGGTACTTTAGATTCAATTCTAAGCTTTAAACTATTCTCAGCCATTATAATAATCGAGATGTCCACTAAGTTTTCTCTGCTAACTGTGGCTATCTCTTCAAGACCAGGTATCGATGGAACTGGGAAACTTTTTATTGAATATTTAACCATTCCAAAATACTTAATAGCTATTTTATTGGGTGTGGCTGTTTCTTATCTTTTACTTTCTTATGTTGGTGTCTTTGGTGTGATTGGAGGAATTTTGGGAGGAGTTATTGTTTCAATGGTTAGTGAAAGGAATTTTAAAATGGCCACTGGAGATGTTTTAGGAGCTTCTAATGAAATAGGAAGATTATTTTCTGGATTACTTATTTTGGTAGCTTTTAGTTTGATTAATTTTTAATTTGATGATTTTCATGAAAGTTGAAGTACTGAGACTTAATCATAGAAAAAGAAGAGACACTCGTATAAGTACTCATGTGTGTCTAACTGCAAGAGCGTTTGGAGCTTCAAAAATTTATTTAACTGGAGATGAGGATACAAAATTGATAAAAAACGTTAAAGATCTCGTCAAAAGGTGGGGAGGTTCTTTTGAAGTTATCCACAGTAAAAACTATATGAACATAATCGAAGAGTGTCAAAGTAATGGAGGGGAGGTTGTTCATCTTACGATGTATGGTTTGCAGGTTCAAAATGTTGTTAAGGATATACAAAGATCTACTAAGGATAAGTTAATCGTCGTTGGAGGTTCAAGAGTCCCAAAAAAGGTTTATAACAAGGCGGACTGGAACGTGTCAGTTACAAATCAACCTCACTCGGAGGTGTCTTCTTTGGCTATTTTTCAACACATGTTGCTCGATGGGAAAGAGTTTGATATAAATTTTGATAATCCTGTTTTTGAAATTATTCCAATGCCAGAGGGAAAAAAGGTGGATATAAAAAAAGATTCTGATTGAATTTATCCACTACTTGGAATATGTGGGATAACTTTTCCAATGAAGTTACTTAGGTGCATGGTTTGGATCCAAACTTTGCCAAGTCCTGTCAAAGGAACTAAAAAAAGACCTTCTCCTCCAAAAATACTGGTGCCTAACTTTTTTCTAAAAAACATTGCAACATCGATATCCCATTCTGAAGCCGATGAATTTTTGGAGAACTGAATACTTCGTAGATGTTACAGGAGGAGTAAACTCTTGAAATAGTCAAACAACACCTTGAAAACCAAAAAAATAAATAAGGTCTTCAAATTCAGAGTATATTTCCCATCAAAAGAAAAACTTAATGTAAAAAATTCTTAAGTTTGTGACGTTGCACTTGGGTGATAAACATTTATATATGGCTAATGATTATAAATTAATATATAATTCTTAAATTTTAAATTGTAGATTTTAAATATTGTTAATTTGAATTAAACTTTGAGGTGCATGAAATGAATTTAGAACATGTTGATGGACAAAATAAAGGAAAAGTGGTTTTATTTGCTTTAAGTACTTGTCAATGGTGTAAAAAAACAAGGATGTTATTGAAAGAATTAGAAGTTGAATACGACTACATCTACGTTGATTTAACTCAAGGCGATGAGAGAGATGAGGTTGTTAAGGAATTAGAAAAATGGAATCCAAACGTTTCTTTTCCAACGATAGTGATTAACGACGAAGATGTCATAATAGGATACGAGGTAGATAAAATAAAAGCGAAATTTGGATAGATAACCTGTATTACAATAATAACAACCTATTGATTGTTAGTAATCACAAACTTAGTTGTTTTGTTTTAGTTACTCTTCTTATTTATTTTTTTTTACTATTGGAGAGGTGGACAAAAGTCTAAATTTTAAAATTAAAAAGCTCTAAAAATGCTTTAATTTAGAAAATAAGAAAATTTTTTCTTAAAAAAATTAGTTTTGACCACCTCTCTATTGTGAGTCGTGGCCAAAAGTCGTTTCACTAAAATTTTGAATTTCTTTATTTTAAATTTAATCGTTGAAATCACATTAAAATTCAATTTAAAATTTTATTATAACTATATTCTTATAATTAGGATAAATTTATGGATTAAATAAAATTTAAAGAGTAAATATTGGAATTAAATTTAGCAAAATCTTTAAAAATTTGATTTTTGGCCACGACTCGAATTATTAAAAAAAAAAGCTTGGTTTCTCTAATTTTTAAAAAATAAAAACAATAAACCGAAAATCTCATTCAAAAATATTGTTGGGCAAACCTTAACTAGTAATTATATTAAGTTGTACACCTTATATATACTATTTTATATATTACGAAAGAAAAAATTCAGATCAACAATAAAAATCTTTATATACTACAAGTTAAAAATAATAAATTGTTTTTATACATACGAATGATATTGTTTATGATTCAATTATGACTTTTGATATTATAAAAAATAAAGTTTTAATTTTATTAAGATTTATTTAAACAAGGATTCAAATTCTAAATAAGAAGTTAAAGAATTAAAATACTAAAAATAATATAATTCATGAAAGTTATAATAAATATTAGTGTATAAAGCTTATTTAAATAGATTCATTAGAATTTAATAGGATTAAAGAATAAGATGAAAATTAAAAAAATTTAAATTAATGGAGGAAAACGGTATGAAAGCAGAAGCAGTAAAGATCAAAGATGGAGTATACTGGATTGGAGTACTTGATTGGGATCTAAGATCTTATCATGGATACACTTTAAAAGGTACAAGTTACAATGCCTACGTTGTTTTTGGAGAAAAAGTAGCTGTGATTGATAATGCATATCCTGGAAATACACCTGAAATCATGGCACGTTTAGAAGATGCATTTAAAAAGGAAAATAGACCTGTAAATGTAGATTTTATTATACAAAACCATATAGAAAAAGACCACAGTGGAACCTTGGTGGACTTACATAAAAGATTCCCAGAAGCACCAATTTACTCAACTAAAATAGCCGTTGAAGGATTAATAAGACATTATCCTGGTATTGATGGAGCTAAATTCATAAATGTGGGGACTGGAAATCAGTTAGAGCTTGGTGGAAAAACTTTAGCATTTTTAGATGCATTTTTACTCCACTGGCCAGACAGTATGTTTACCCTACTTGTCGAAGATGGAGTTCTATTCCCAAATGACGCCTTTGGACAGCATCTATGTTTCCCACAAAGATTCGATCATGAAATCCCTGAACATGTTCTTATGGATGCAACTAAAAAGTTCTATGCTAACCTAATAGTACCATTATCCAAATTGGTACTTAAAAAATTTGAAGAAGTGACCAAACTTGGATTATTGGATAAAATTAAGATGATTGCACCATCCCATGGACAGATATGGACCGACCCTATGAAAGTTATTGGAGCCTACAGTGACTGGGCAACAGGAAAATGTAAAGATAAAATAACCATCGCATACGACACGATGCATTACTCCACAAAAATTTTAGCTCATGAAATAGCAGAAGGAGCAATAAGTGAAGGCTTTGATGTTGAAATGTACTATCTCCATGAAGATGAAAGAAGTGAAATTGTTAAAAGCATATTAGAAAGTAAAGCAGTAGCTATTGGAGTTCCAACCATTAACGATGAACCATATCCAAGTATCGGTGATTTACTCTTTTATTTAAAGGGTTTAAGGTTCCAAAGAACTGGAATAGAAAGATTAGCCGTCACTTTTGGTTCAATGGGCGGAAAAGGAGGATCTCCAGGAATCATAGCCAATCTACTTAATGATTCTGGATTTAAAATCATTGATCAAGAAGAAGTTTTATACGTTCCTAACGATGAAGAACAAGAGTTTGCCTTTGAATTAGGGAAAAAATTAGCTCAAGAAGCTAAAAAATTATAAAAAATAGGGTATAAATGAATATCGTTAATTTAGAATATGAACAATAAAGTTAACATATCTTAAAAAACAATATTCACAAAGGTTATATATTAATAAGATGTTAAACGTATTAACATATTGAATTTATAATCGTATTGAATCTATAACTGGAGGAATTAAATATGAATACACATAAAATTGGCATTACAAAGAATACTGAACTAGAAACTGAGGTGCAAAATAACTTTATGGGTGAAACTCAAGAAGTTGGAATCTATTTAGCTATGTCAAGGCAAGCTTCAAGAGAAGGTTACGGTGAGTTAGCAGAGGTGTTTAAAAACCTAGCAAGAGAAGAGGCATGGCATGCTGCAAGATTTGCTGAAATGAATGCTGTTATTAAGCCAACCCTAAAAGAAAATATCGAGATGATGCTTAAAGGAGAACAAATGGCTAATAAAGAGAAAAAAGCTGCTTGTGATAAATCCAAAGAATGTTCTCTTGAAGATCCAGCCGATTTCTTCAATGAAAGTTCAAAGGATGAAGGAAGACATGCAAAAGTCTTAGAAGGAATTTTAAAGAGATACTTCTAAAAAAGACTTTAATATCATCCAATTTTTTTATTTTTCTAACGTGACTCAATATTTCTCGTTTTAGAGACCGTCCCATGATTATTTTCATAAAATATAAAAACAAAAAATTATGTATACGTTGAGCTGTTTATTCTATTTAAATTTTTTTCTTTTCATCTTAAATTTTCACTAAATTGTTATGAATTCATTCATTAATATTCCTTGGTCTTTAAAGTTTCTTTTATATTGGTTCAACAGACAAACTTTTTTTTAAAAAAAAAAGTTAATCAAAGGCTTTTATTAAATAGTGATAAATTCATTTACATTATTTGCTTTCAAAGTTTCCTTAATATTAGTCTTATCTGAATCTGAAGCAAATCCATTGTCTTTAAATACAACTTTTGAAATAACTGGCGAAAGTTCTTTTATTTTTTCTACAAGTGGAATAGCTATTTCCTTTGTAATATTATCATCTAAACAGATTAATAAAGCACCAAATCCAATTGAATAAACTTTTTTATCAGCTATTTCATATTCTCCAACAGGAAAAGTTAAATCAATTCCATATTTAAACATTATTTCATATACAAGGTCTAATTCACTTCTGTCATCAACAAAATTATTGGTAGTATCAATTAAAGTCTGTTCAAGATTATTATAATCAGGATTCCATTTATTTAAGTTTGAAGAGTCTAATTTAAAGACTTTGAAACCTACGTCTAAATCTTTGTTATTTGATTCTGATTTGATTTTTTCTCCTGCTCTACGGACTCTTTCTTTTCCTATTTCAGTCATATTTCTATATCCAGCTTTGTATGCTTCTGGTTTTTCATCTGTTGGTTCTAGGAGTTGAACCATTATGAATTTACGGTTACCAACAATAGCTTTTGACTTCCCATTCCAACTAAACTAAAAATATTTTTTTTGAACTTATCAAAGTCTATCTTGTCTTCTGTTACTATTTCTGGAAATAATTCTTTTAATTTATTTATATTTTCTTAATCAGGATTTATTTATTTTAAACGAATTACATACAGGACAATAAACACCACAAGATCAATGAATACTTTCTAAAAATATCCAAAGCTTCTTTTATCAATCACCATTTTTCTAATACTACTCTTCACATTCATATATATAATGACATAATATATAAAACTATGTGCCAAAAAATACTCATGAGCCTTATTTTTTTTAAGTAATCTTCCAAATATTTAGTTAACAATTGTTTCATTGTATCTTGAAGAGGAGGATGTAACCTGTAAAATTGAATAAAAATTTAGAGAGGAGATTATCAACTGGTTCCTCCAACGATAGCATTTTTTATTCTTATATGTGGACCTCCATCACCAACTGGAGCCGTTTGACCTCCTTTTCCACAAAACCCAACACTGAGTTTAAAGTCAGATCCAACACCATCGACTTCTTTTAAAGTATTTAAAATATCTCCAGATAATGAAACATCTTTTAAAGAGTTTTTTACTTCACCATTTTCTATTTTAAAAGATTCCGCACCACTAAATTGGAATATTCCTTTTCCTGTATCTACTTGGCCACCTCTTGAACCCTTGATATAAATTCCTTCTTTGACATCTTCTACAAGTTCATCAAAACTCATATCACCTGGTTCAAGATAGGTGTTACTCATTCTGACAATTGTTTGTTCACTAAGAGTTGATCTTGCATTTCCTGATGATTTCATATTTAATTTAGAGGCTGTTTCCCTTGAGTTTAATAAGGAAATCAACTTTCCATTTTTAACGAGTTGATTTGGTTTAGTTTTTATCCCTTCATCATCGTAGGGATAGTATCCAAAACCATCCTCTCTACTTGCATCATCAAAGATATTTACCAAACTGGAACCGACGTCCTTGCCTAAACATCCCTTTAGTATGGAATCGTTTTGAAGAATTAAATCCCCTTCAACACCATGTCCTAATGCTTCATGAATTAAAACACCAGTTAGTTCATTATCGGCTATGACTGTAAAGTTTCCAGATGGTGATGGTTCTGCTTTTAATAATCTTGAAGCTTTTTCTCCTATTTTTCTTCCGAACCCTTCAATATCTGCATTTTTAAGGACTTCAAAACCTGCCACTCCCCCTACACTACCATGTCCAAATTGTATTACGTCGCCAGATGAGGCCGTTGAATTTAAAAACATACCTACTCTTGTTTCGTCTACGTTGATTACACTACCCTCAGTACTTAAAAATAACTTTTCAGATTCAACATCAAAATAACTCACTGTCGTGCTTACAACATCTTTAACCTTAGCTGCCTTATCGGCTTCAAAGATTAACTCTTTTTTATCATCTATGGACACATCACAAATGGCTATTTTAGTGTTAATTTTAACTTCATCTTCAACCACCTTCTCATCACTTAACTCAACATCCCCAGATAGTGAATTTGCAAGTTTAATAGACGTTTGAGATATTTCTTCAAGTCTATTTAAATCGTTTGTATATACAAAACCCCACGCTCCATTTTTTAAAACTCTAATTCTTGCTCCAATATCTGACCCAGAATTTATTCCCTGAACTTTACCGTCCTTCATGACTATGTTAGTATTATTAGACTTGGTGGCTCTAATGTCACTATAATCTACATCAGAACTTATTTTATCCAACAAAGACCTAAATTTATCTATATGCTCTTCCATCTCCATATCTCCTTATTTAACTAAATCGAATATTAGATATTGATGTTCAAAAGACGTTCATACTATTATTTTAGTTAATTGAATGTAGCCAATATCGTTTGGTTAATAAATATCGTATTGTTGATCATATAATAAATATAATTTCTTAGTAAATTATGACTGTTTAACAATAAATAGAATCATATCTAAAGATAAAATATTTAATAAGATCGATCTGAATTTATAAGTTTAAAAATTTTTCTAAAAAAAATATTTATATATGGGTAAAGATAAAAGATTAAATGATCAAAAATTAATGTCTTGATTATAGACATTTGAAGGAGGTGTAGTACATGATAATTGAACTTGATTTACAACATTTTTGTTGTGGTGAAAAAGGATGTGAAATGGAAATCGTCTATGGTGAAATGATGGATGTAGAATAGATTAAAAATTGAGATCTACATTCTCTTATTATTTATTTCAATTAGATATAATATATTGTTTTGATTCTAAGTTTCTTTTAATGAGATTTCTATCGACTTAACTCTCTGTCTGTTCATGTTTATTAAGTGATCATTGTTTTGTATTACCATTTTGGTGTTTGTTCTTGATTCTTTTTATATTTTCATCTTATTGATTCTGTTTTTATGATTTTTGCTTAAACTTTCTCATGCATACCCTGTCTTGACCTATTTTTTTAAGAAAAAAGGATGTTGAATCGTTAGATATTGTATTCAATAGAAAAGATTTACCTTGTGAATTTAGAAATGTTTTGAAAACCTAAGGTTTGGTAACAACCATTTTCAATAGCTATTCTAACAAATTTATTGGCTTTATTAATGGCCACACTTAATTCTTCTCCTTTAATTAGATAACTTGTAATAGCTGCCGATAAGCTGCACCCACTACCATGAACATTATTTGTTTTGATTAAGTCTTCTTTGAGTACTTTTATCTTACCATCAAGGTTTAGTATACTATTTCCATTAAGATGACCGCCTGTAATTAAAACATCAGAGTATTCATTAAGTATATTTGACGCTTCAATTTCGTCGTTGATGTTTTTAATGCTTATTCCTGATAAAATTTCTGCTTCATGCACATTTGGAGTGATAAGTATTGAATCTTTGATCAAACTATTTTTTAAGGTTTTTGAAATACTATTTTCTGATAATTTTCCACCAGAACTTGCAATCATAACGGGATCAACGACGTATTTAATATGGTTTGATTTAAGTTTTTTATGAACTAGCTTAATCACTTCATCTGAATATAACATTCCTGTTTTCCCATAATTAATATCGTATTCATCTACTATCGAATCAAACTGTTCTTCGATATATTCAATAACTGTTGGATATGTTGAAAAGAATTTTTTAGGATTTTGAGCTGTTAACGCTGTGATTACACTTGTTCCATAAATACCTAATGAAGTGAAGGTTTTAATATCTGCCAATATCCCAGCTCCTCCTGATGGATCAAACCCAGCTATTGAAATCCCAATCATGCAATCACATTTCTCGTTGTTATTTATTAAGAACGTTGGTTCATGGTTCAAAGTCGATTTTTTTTATTTATATTAGCTGATCGTGCTTTACTTTTATAAAATGTTCTATAAAATGTTCTTGTATATTTTGATACTTAAATTTATGTATTTAATTGTATATTTTAATATACAACGTTTGTTTTTGCTGACGTACGATTTAGTCGTGATGATTTGATTGTTTACCTTTATTTTTTTCATTCATATTTTGGCTTTGTAGAAATCATATTTTGATTTTTATATTAAATGATTTTATGTAGAATATATGTCATAGTGTGCGTTTTTTAACATGGTTTCTTTAACTTAATTATATGATCTCATCCATACTTAA
>JAITEE010000027.1 GCA_031282205.1 Candidatus Methanovirga aequatorialis
AAGTATGGATGAGATCATATAATTAAGTTAAAGAAACCATGTTAAAAAACGCACACTATGACATATATCCTACATAAAATCATTTAATATAAAAATCAAAATATGATTTCTACAAAGCCCAAATTTTTTAAAATGGAATTGGGTTAAAAACTGTATACACTATAGTACATCCATTCTCTTTCCATTAATTTTTTCTTTAAAACGATCCATTACATCGTCGTTCCTATAGTCAAGAACCCTTATAATCGAAGGGTAGTTATTGATATATTTTGATACCGCATCTTTACTTATATTTGTTTCTAAAACGCTTAAAATCCTATTTTTAAAATGAACACTGAAGCCCTGAGATATGGAACTCAAGACATCACCCATTGAACTAAAGGTTTCTTTTTCTCTTTTTTTTATAAAGTTAATGGCCGTTTTCTCATCGATCAAATTAAGTGAATTCAAATCTTCATAGGATAAATTATTAACAGAGTTTAAAATGTTATCAAAAGAACGTAAATCATAAAATGGTGCTTTGTCTTCATTCATCTCTCTTTTTAAAATATTTATCGTCTCCTTAGGAACACTTTTTTCAAGATCAGTGAAATCTCCAATTTGAATAGCCTTTCTTATTCTTGTTCCACTCACATTTTCAATTCTTTTTATGAAAATAAATTTATTTCTAAAATCAAAGTTGATTTTATGCATCGATTTGGAAAGAGAAGCGATCACGTAATTATCTTCCTTAAGTTTTCCATTGAGTAAAACTTCCCCACTTTCAATATCAACAATTTTGTATGGTTTAGGTGCCACTCCTCTACCTGTTATAACCCGTCCAATTATGGGTTCAAACTCTTTTAATGGATCATAGCCACGAGGAATGTAGTCTGCATTTAATGCCTGAAACATCAACGCCAAGGATAATGAATATTGACCAGATCCCATAATCCCCATGGGCGGACCTTCAACTACAATATCTGCTCCAAGTGAAATAGCTATTTCAGCTCTTGCATATCGAGTCATGATGTAAGGTGTTCCTCTTCCACTCCTCTCAAAAAGCCCTGGAAGAATGGCCACAAAGATACCATTAGGAACTTTATTCTTTGCAAGTTTTAGGTTGTGCAGGTGACCATTATGAAAAGGATTGTACTCGGTAAAATCAGCTATTAAAGGAATATTATTATTTTTATTTAATTCTTCACATTCAACGTTATCCTTATTGGTCTTGGACTTTAAATCCTTAAAAAATATTTTTCTATCTTCTTTGATAATTTTATTTATAAAACTATTTGAAACCATGTTGACAACTACCATGTAGTGTTCTGTATTAATAAACTTCCCATATCGATATCCGTTGAAGTTTTTTAGTTAATTTTTTAAAAATATTCGTTTGATATCGAGGAAAATTAAAGAAATTATAATTAATATTTTTAAAAATAAAAGTATTTCAATAGTTATTTTATTAATTAATAAGATCTTCGCAAGTTTCATAATCGTGGGTTCATTTTGGAGTAAACACAATTTTTTATTGAACTCCTTAAAAACTATTAACAGTCATATTATATGGAAAAATTGTCTGTTCTTGTTCTTTTTAGCCTTAATGCCGATTTTTACTAAGTGGGTTATTGAAAATCCTGATGAATTAGTCGCAGCCTTCGCATATGATATCCTTTTTTTACTAGTTAATCTTTCATTTATCCTCTTAACACTTGCCGTTATAAGCAAAGAAGCATTTAAAGATCTACATATAAAAAATCACGAAGCAAAACAAAAAGATGAAAGATTCATTGTTCATTTAATTGTGATGACATTCATCGTCCTATTTTTGCTTGTAATATCCATTCTAATATCTGAAATTTTAATAGTTTTATTCATAGGATTTCATATTGTAATTTCACTATCAAATCTTATTGGAGAAGATAAAGGACTTAAATATAGGGGGCTTATGGGTAAATTTTTTAGGAGAATTTTAGGACCTTATATCTTCACCAAAAAGTAAAAAAGCAAAGGTTAATTTTATTTAGTCTTTAAACCAGCCTTTAGAATCCTGAAGAAGTTCATTTACTATTATCTTAGCAGAACCCGTGTAGGTGTGAGGATCCATAATTTCATTGATTTCATCTTCAGTTATATGGGCCTTAACTTCATTCTGTTCCATTATAAGCTCACGGAGTGGTTTATTTTCTTTATTTGCTTTTATTGCACTTTGACGAACTAACCTGTAAGCCGTTTGTCTACCAAGTCCTTTTCTTGTAAGTTCAGCCATCAAACGCTCAGCCATCACCAAACCATTTGTTAGATTAAGATTTTTCTCAATGTTTTCTTGATGAAACTCCAAATTACTCATCAACTTAATGGTTAAATTTAAAATGTAGTCAGTTAAAATACAAGCCTCTGGAAACATGATTCTTTCAGATGAAGAATTTGTTAAATCCCTTTCATGCCATAAAGGATTGTTTTCCAAAGTTCCAACAACATAAGATCGTATGACACGACTAACACCACATACACGCTCAGCAGTAATTGGATTCATTTTATGTGGCATAGTACTACTACCAACCTGTTTCTCTGGATCAAAAAATTCACCAAGTTCATTTAACTCCGTTCTTTGAAGATTTCTTACCTCTAAAGCGATTTTATCCAAGGTTGTAGCTATGTTAGCCATTACCATCATGAATTCAGCGTGATTATCCCTTTGAAGAATCTGATTTGTAATCTTGGCGTAGGGAAGAGATAAAATTTCTGAAACCTTCTTATGAACTTCCCAACCGATCTCTCCAAGAGCTGCAGTTGTTCCAACAGCACCATCCATCATAGACAGACATAAGTTCTTCCTGGAAAATTCTAATCTCTCCCAATGTCTATGTAATTCATCGGCCCACAGTCCAAATTTCATCCCATAAGTCGTAGGAATCGCATGTTGACCATGAGTCCTGCCAATACATACTCTATCAATGTTTTCTTTAGAAAGTTTCAGAATTATATCTGTTAACCTCTCAACTTTATCCTTTAAAATAGCTATTGACTCATTGAACAACAATGAATTTGAACTATCCACAACGTCATTAGAAGTGGCTCCAAAATGAACGTACTCCCCAGCGTCACCACTGCATTGCTCTTTTAATCCTTCTATTAAAGCAGCTATATCATGGTTTTTTTCTTTTTCGATCTCATTTACTCTGTACAATTTTACATATTCTGTATTTGCCTTAGATTTAATCTCCATTGCAACATCTTCACTTATTATTCCAAGTTCAGCTTCTGCTTGTGCTAATGCAGATTCAATATCCAACATTTTTTGTAATTTATTCTCCGCTTCCCAAATACTCTTCATTTCCACTGTTCCGTATCTAAACTCAATAGGATGAATCGCCATTTAATTTTCTCCAAAGTTATCAGTCATACTTTAATTCGGTTGTTATGCTAAATATATGTTGTTGATTTTACCATTATTTTAGAGTCATGGCCAAAAGTCGTTTCACTAAAATTTTGAATTTCTTTATTTTAAATTTAATCGTTGGAATCACATTAAAATTTATATTTAAAGTTTTATTATAACTAAATTATTATAATTAGGATAAATTTATGGATTAAATAAAATTTAAAGAGTAAATATTGGAATTAAATTTAGCAAAATCTTTAAAAATTTGATTTTTGACCACGACTCTTTTAATAAAAAAAATATAATTAATTATTTAATATAAGTATATATAATAATAAGTTTACTAAGTAGGTTACCACACAATCGAGTCTTACTAAGTCACAGGTATAAAAGTTAAATTTGCAAATTTCAGATCGTTATATAAATCAATACTTTTAAAATAGCTATTTTTCATTTATAAAATTTTAAATAAATGAGCCAATAGAAAATTTAAATAATTTTATTTCTTAAAAACTTATTTAAAAGCCAATAGTAACCTGTTTAGACCAAACATTAAAAATTTCATGAAAAAGTACATGAAAATTAAAAGTATAGTTTATCTTGAAAAGTTTAAAAATAAATCATTAAAATGATTATTATTTATTTTTACACTAGTAACTCTGCACATTCACACATATCAGCAATTAATAAATCGTTATTTTTATCAATTACAAATTGATCAATCCATTTTTCTGCATACGATTTTTTATCAATATTTTCATAAAATAATCTTTCAAAATTTTCTATTAAAAATTTTTCATTTACAATAAATTCTGAGGATAATTCTCTTTTTATAATTCTCTAAACCTGTTCAATGGGACTTAATTTATGAGAATATGGAGGTAAATGTTATAATAATCTGTTGATTAAAAAACTATTTGTGGAATTTATTTGAAATTGTGGAATTTATTTGAAATAACTCCATGAAGAATTTTATCATTTCTTCTTTCCTGGAATTAGGTGGAAAAAATATGTATGACTTCCCGTTTTATTGATTGTACTCCTATTCTTGTTCTTGAAAACCTCATAGGATTATGTCTAAGAGTGTTTTTTCTTGATTTTTTACAAATAGCTTTAGGAGAATTAGAAAGATTTTGACAGGCTACTTAATCTAAATACGAATAGTTTACAATTATTTAAATTATAAAAATCTTAGTTTTTTTTTAAGAACAATTTCAGCATCATCTGGCATTTTGGAATAGATAATATAACCTTTTTTATAGGAGTATCCTAGTTTTTTAACAATTGATGGAATTCTGTTTATTGAGTAGTCAACATCGAACTCTTTTTTGATAATATTCATGAACTTTACGAGTGCTTAGGAATACTTTCATTGATCATTATTTCATCTAGTTCTTTGAATTGTTCTTCGGTTAGCTTTTCGCCCACCATTTTTGTATTTAGGATATAAATATCTCATATCCTCCTTCATTCCATTCATCCAACCATCTATGCCCAGTTGATAAACTAATCTCCATTAATTCACAAGCTTCTTCAACAGTCTTTTTTCTATATAAAAAACGAATGAAGATTAATTTTTTTAAAACATCACCTTCTTGCTGATGCCTATTGATAATTTTATTCAACTGAATTTTCTTAATACACTTTTTAACTTTTTTTAAACTTTATTTACCATATATAATAATTAACAAACATTACTCTTAAATTTTTCGATTTAAACTATAATTTTATCAAGAGTTAGCAAGAAAAAAACACTGAGAAGTAGTAAAAGTAAAGACATTATAGGCAAGTGGAAAACGATAACCTCTCCAACAATAGGAAACCATGATATTAAAGTCATTACTGCTAAAAATTTCAAAGTTCTTTTATAACCCAACATAACTGGTACGGTTTTTAATCCATTTATATAATCAGTGTCCATGTCTTTTATATCATTGAACACAAAAGTATTAAACAGCTTTAAAAATACAAATAAGCTAATATTATAGTTTAAGACAAAAGATATTTAAGTGATGAGTTATATTTAATATTTTATGGTTGGTAAATCTTCTATTAAAATTGAAAAGCATATGTCTGTTGAAGATCTTCAAAAAAGAATTAATAAACTTGAAAATGAAGTTAAAGTTTTAAATCGACTACATTTTATAAATGATCTTTTTCATGGATATTCAATTATAAAAACAAGTGAAAAAATAGGAATAACTCATGTCACAGG
>JAITEE010000047.1 GCA_031282205.1 Candidatus Methanovirga aequatorialis
TAAAACTGTTAAAGGAGTTGAAACATTTGTAGCATTACACATTAAGCGATGGAATGACAGAATAATAAAAAATGTAACAGAATTCGCAAAAAAATATCAAATACTCAAAAAATTAGGCACCATCATGTGAATTCTTTACAATGTCGAAAAACTTAGAAATGAGGATTTAAACTTGCCCAATGAAATAGCAGATATTAAAGGGAAAAGATTTTCTTTTGCCACAAAATATTGTAGAGAATTTCTATTAACCTCAGGAAATTCTCTATTATACACTGTAATTTTATTACCTTATAAATGTTTCGATTTTATGAGACTGTAAAATTTTGTGGAGGTTTTTCAATTTTTCACACTTTCTTTATAAGTAAATGCCGATTTTCATGAAAAACTCCACACTTTTTTACACCCTCGATTTTATGAAGGTGTAAAGTTTTGTGGAGTTCTTTTATATTGCTTCGTTGCTCATGAACAGTGCTAAATACTCAAGTAAACCCTCATTTGTCTTGAATTTCCTTCTAGTTTCTGATCTTAGTTGCACTATAATGTTGCTCTGCCTGATTCGACGTTCTGGGAATAAAATTATCAATCGTGAACTGTCTGAGACTTTCAAAATTAGGAATCATCTTCTTCCTAAGAATCCTCATTATAATAGAAGGTAAGACTTCTGATTTTCCTAACAACTCTTTAAACCTCCTCAAACATTCATACTCATCATAAAGTTCGGAATACATTATTAATTTCCGTTAAATATCTGACAATTAACATTTTAGTAACCGAATCATCCTTAGATTTTTTTAAATACTTATATACATCCGTTCTACAATCTTTCATAAGATGAAATACACATCTTTGATGTTTTAACCCTGAATTTTCAGTTACTTTCTTATATTGTTTTAATCCATCACTTGTATAAACTAATTCTTGGTTGTCCATCGGTAACATCTTTTATTAATGATTTTAATCTTTTAGTTGTTCTTGAAGACATTATTTCCTCAGCTATAGGATATTTAATAAACGCATCATGGAGTGAAACCTGATATCTCTTTGTTACCAATATATACAAACTCTTCATCCATAGTGTAATATCCTGATAATTGCTTAAATTTGCGAAATAATCCTATTTCTCTTTTTTAACTTTATTGTGTCTATTTTAAGGAAATTTTTAACGGATTGATGAGATATTTTAAGATTTAAGAATATTGCCCACATCTTTGGCTATATTTTCTAAGTGAACCACCTCTAATCTTTTTGGATTCCCTAATTTTATCCTTAATACTCTTAAAAAAATTTTTACTCTTTTCTTATAAGATTACTTAGTATGGTAGAGTATTTTCTACTACAAGTTTTACATTTGTACCTTTGTAAGATGATTTTGATTTTTTCACCATTATCTAACTTTGGATTTATTTGTCTAAATCCCTGTTTTGTATAATATAAGCTTTCACAATCAGGACAAACAGGTTTCAACATTCCATACTTCCCATTATCAAGAATACTGATCTTATGGTTGATATTTTTCTTTTTGTCCTGTGGAATAGCATATTTTTCAGCTTTACTTTTAAAATCGATTTTTTCATCCGAAAAATCGAAAAGTTTAAGGTTGGATAGAACCAATATTACGGGCAAGGGCAGATTTGCTTATTATTGTCATGTTTAACTATTTGCCCTTTCTTATATTTAAATTTTACTATTTTATTCTTGACTATTTTCACCTTAAGTATGGTTTCAAGTGTATTTTTTGAGTATGGTTTTTGTGTGGAGGATGTTTTAGTAAAATAAAGGCACATGATGATTTTCGATTTTTTTCAAAAATCGAAAAAAACTCCACACTTTTTTACACACTCTGTTTGTTAAGAAATTAAATAAAAATTTAGTAGATATTAGCTGAGAAATTTCCACTAACATATATTTTTAAGCAAACATGAAAAACAATTGTCAGACCTCCTCAATTGAAAAAAAATATATATTTCAAATTTTATACAAAATTAATATGATTAAATTAAAGAAAAATTTAGAGTGGAAGAGTGTTATAGGGATTTCTTTATTTATTTTAAGCCTATTTTTAATTTTAAGTGTATGTTTGCTTGGTCTAAATAATACTATTTGGTTTGATGAATTGTGGACTCTTGAAGCAGTGCATAAATCATTTAATAGTATGATTTTTTTTATTGCCTCTGATATGCATCCACCATTATACTTCATAATATTAAAATGCGTTCTTGATTGTAATGCTTTCAATTTTTTATCTGAATATTATATTGCCAAAATAGTGTCAATTCTTTCAATATTACTTCTAATTATTTTTAGCTTTGTGAAAATTAGAAAAGATGAGGGATGGTTGGTTGCTGGAATTTTTTCATTTTGTATTATTACAATGCCAAAAATGATGTTATACAGTTTTCAAATTCGAATGTACTCATTAGGACTACTCTTTACAACCCTAAGTTTCTATTATTTTTATAAAATTTTTACAGAACATAGTAAGAAAAATTGGTTTGTTTTCACTTTTTGTAGTTTATTATCGGTTTATACACATTATTATGAAATTATATTTATTAGTATCATGTATTTCTCATTGCTAATATTCATAATCTTAAAAAATATGAATTTAATTAAAAATTGGATAATATCTGCAATAACTGTGTTCTTAACATATCTTCCTTGGGTAATTATCTCTATCAAATATTCTAAATATTTTAAAAGTGATTTTTCTAATGGTCAGTATGTGCAAGATGCAATATTAATCCCAGTATCTGCAATCACTTATATATTTACTCCTGTTAACATATATTTGGATAATTATCTGTTGATTGAACCTGGATTGTTACTATTAGGATTAATATTATTTTTAATCTTGTTTACATTGTTTATTAATTATATTTTTAAAAAGGAAATGTATGAAAAAAAATCTTTCTTATTAATTTGTGGAGGATTTTTTGTTTTAATAACAACAATAATGTTTTTAGGAATATTTTCTATTTTAATTCACCCTATATTCAATGCAAGATACATTTTCCCTATTATTGGACTGTTGTGGTTGTCATTTGCAACTTTATTAAGTCAATATTATTCAAAGAAGGTAGTTTTCATCCCAATTCTTGTAATAGTTTTAACGATTGGAATATTTAATGTTGTTAGTTTCACAAATTCTGAAATTCAGGATAATAGGGCAATGTTAGAATTTGAAAGTTATTTAGATCAAGTGAAAACCAACGATACCATAATATTTATTGACTGGAAATTTTTATCATATTCTTTTCAATTTTATTCAAAAAACTATAGCTTCACTCTAAATCAATACTATATTCCGACTATAAAAGATAATTACTCTCTTTCATATTATTATTCAAAAGAACAGAATTTCATACCTATTGAGGATATTTCTTTAAATGATATAAAAAACATGCTAAAAAAAGGAAAGATATGGGTTTTGGACATGGAAAATCCTGTATTTAATCCACAAATTTCAAAACTGATGATTTCAAATTTCAGAATTGATGGATTCAATAATACTTTAAATGAAAATGGACTCTATTTAAATAAATTTAAAAAATTAACTAATTCAAGATCTTATTATTATCCACATACAATTTACTCAATTGATTACAAATAATCATCGATTTAATCACAAAAATAATATCCCACAATGTAAGGTCATATCTTCCAATATTTTCAATTATATATGTGTACAATACCTTACCAACATTCAGGAATCTAAATTAAATAATCCTTTTGGAATTCCATATAAATCTTTTCTATAGAATCTGCAATAGTCAACAAAGAAGCATCACTTATAAACATATCCCAATGACTTGTATTCAAATGAACCAAACTAACATTTAGAAGATATTCTTTAAAACCATGGAATTCTTTACTCCCTAATTTCCCATTATCATCTATTTTATCATCCCAATCTTCCATTTTTATATCAGCAAGATAATAAACAGAATCAATTGTAATGGGAGTTTTAGGAGTGTAGACATCAACCATCTTACCCATATTATAAACATCATTAACAAAAGAATTCAGTGCCATTTCAAAAAATTCACTATCTTCATCGATATTACCTTCTTTAAGTCTTTCAATATAAAATTCTCTTGCCTTTTCTCCATGCAAGAATTCGTTAAATTCTAAATAACCATCAAAAATTAATATTTTTTTAGGTTTTAAACCCATCATTTCAAGTTGATACGCCATTTCAAAAGCTAAAACACCGCCTAAAGACCAACCACCAAATATAAAATTATTATTCTCCAACAAACTTGCATCATTAAGATAAGTTATATATTCTTTAGCAATGCATTCTATACTTTCTAATTTGTTATCTCCGTGCTTTAAATTATAATTATCAACAGAATAAAATGGAATATTTTTATCTAAAAGTTTACTAAACATACTATAACTTTCAGCCCCACCACCACCAGGATGAACGAATATTAATCGAGTATTATTTTCTTTTCCTTTTTGATATTCAATAATTTTCTTATAATCATAATCCATATTGTCATCATTAAGTAATAACAAAACTTGTTTTTTAATAGTTGGATTATTAAATATTGAAAATGTGTTTATTGACTTATTAAACAATTCATTAATTTTATTCGCTAAAACAATTGCTAAAATAGAGTTACCACCAATATAAAAAAAATCAACAACAACAGAAATTAAATCTATATCAATTTTTAAAATATCAGCCCAAATTTCAACCAAACTCCACTCTAATGAAGTTTTTGGTTTCTGATAGTCAGCACTTTTACTTATAGTTATTTTAGGCAATCTATTTATATCCACTTTACCAGAATCATTTAAAGGAATTTCATCCAAGCGATAAAAAATATTAGGAATCATATAGTTTGGTAATTGATTTATTAGTTCATTTCTTATATTATCATCACTTACTTTATCTGATTGATAATAAGCAACCAATCTATCTTCATCTAATAGTACTATCGCATGTTTTATTCCCTTTATTTTTGTTAAAATATTTTCTATTTCTTCTAACTCAACACGGTATCCCCGTATTTTCACCTGGAAATCAGCTCTCCCAATATATTCAAAATCGTTATCACTATTTAAACGAACCAAATCACCAGTCCTATACAATTTTCCATTAAACCCTAAATCTTTTTGTTCAATTGTTTGGTATGGGTTAGATATGAATTTTTCATTTGTTAGTTCTGGGTTGTTTAGATAATTTCTTGCTAAACCTATACCACCAACATGCAACTCACCAATGCTTCCTTTAGGCAATAATTTATGATTATCATCCATCACATAACATGTAGTATTACTAATAGGTTTTCCTATAGATAATGTTTCTATTTCTTCTTGAGTATGTTCTTTATATGTTACTATTCCAGTTGTCTCTGTTGACCCAAAACCATTTATTAGTTTGAATTTTTGATTAGCATATTTCTTTATTAATTCATTATCTACTTTTTCTCCAAGTAAAACTAATCTTTTTAAAGATTTGACTTTCCTCATATCAATTTGTTTTGCAAAAGACGGAGTTAAAGATGCATGAGTCACATTATTTTCATTTGAATAATTAATAAATTCACTTTCATTTTGCCATAGATTATCATAAGATATTATAAGTTTAGAAGAAGTTATAAGAGGCAAAAATATTTGTTTAACAGAAGCTATAAAAATGTAATCATGAAAAAATAACATTGATTCATCTATTTCAAATTCATAAATATGGAATAAAGAAACAACAAAATTATACAGGCTTTTATGTTCTATTACAACACCTTTAGGTTTTCCTCCTGATCCAGAAGTATAAATCACCTGAACAACATCATCCAAACCAGCATCGGGGTATAAATTAAGTGAAGAAAAATCATCTAGAATATCCTTAACAAATAGACTCTTAATATCTACAATAGTCAATGATTTATCATTATCAAATACTTCATCCAAATTCCTATGACTCTGATTATCGGTTAATATAACTTCAGAGCCAATATCACTTAATATGTGTTTTATTCTATTTTTTGGGTAATTTGGTGATAATGGAACATAAGCAGAACCACATTTCAAAACAGATAGAATAGCAATAATCATATAAGGCGATCTATCAAAAACCAAAGGAACAAAAAACCCAACACCAAGATCATAATTTTCCATAAGATAACTAGCCAGCTTATTGACACATATATTTAATTCTTTATAGGTTAATTTTTCATTTTTATACACTATAGCAATGTTATTAGGATTTAATTGCACATTTTCTTCAAATAAATCGATGACAGTCTTATCTTCAGGATTATTATCCACAAAAGTATCATTCAAATCCAACAGTGAATTTTTCTCTTGTAAGCTTAAAAAGTCCAAATCACTAAACCGAACATTAACATTGTCCACCACTATATTAATCATATTCTCATACAAATCAACCAAATGTTTAATAGTATCTTCTTCAAATAAAGAAGTAGCATAATTAAATGAAAAAGATAGCATATCATCTTCTTCGGTTACTGTGAGAGTCAAGTCAAACTTCGCATAAGATGGACAATCATATAAATCAGTGATAAAATCCACCACACTAAAATTAGAATCAAAAAGACACATAATATTCTCATTACCCGTAACATCCCCTTGATATATAAGCTCTTCATTGTTATTAGTTATGTTTTGGAAAATGAAGTATGCTTGAAATATTGGATTTTTAGATAAATCTCTCTCAACACCAAGTCTATCCACAAAATAATTAAAAGGCAAATCCTGATTGATCTGATGAGCATCAGTAACAGTAGATAAATCACTTAATAATTCTTTAATTGTTTTATTTTGGTTAAATATGAATCTTATAACTTGAGTATTGGCAAAAAATCCGATTAATTTTTCAGTTCCAGAGATATGCCTATTAGCTATCTCACTACCAACAACCACATCATCACAGTTAGAATATCTATACAACAACAAAAAATAAATAAACAAAGTAAAATTATGCAAACTTATATCATTATCCTTTAAAAAACCTTGCAAAGTACCAATATTAACCTCAAATTTTATCTCATTTCCTTTATAATCAAAAATATTAGGTCTTATCTTATCTAAAGGTAAATCCAAATCATTATAATCTTTTAAATGTTCATTGAAATATTTAAATTGTTTATCAAACTCTTTTTTTTCTAATGTGTTTTTTTGTAGATAAGCAAAATCATGGTATTGAACATCTAAGTTCTCTAAAGGATAAATTTCTTCATTATTTTTGTAGTATTTATATAATTTTTTTAGTTCTGTATTTATTATGCGGTTGGAGAATTCATCAGTTGCAATATTATTAAAAACCAAAGATAAAATTTTGCAATCTTTACAAACATTAATATTAGCTTTTAAAGGGTAATCATGATTTAAGTCAAAAAACAACACTAAATGATTGTGAATACCACTATATAAATCATCAAAACTATCATATTCGTTAATATTCACTTTAAATTTTTTATCTTTAATTTGATCTGTATAATAAACATTATTATTATCTTTTATAATTGTGGATAGTATTTTATGCCTTCTAACCAATTCTTCAATAGCTTTTTTTAAAGACACAACATCAACATTATCCTTTAATTTCCTGATATAAGGAACATTATAAGAAGCAAAACCCTTCTCTAATTCACTAATATAAAGCAATGACTCTTGATTATAAGATAAATTTTGTTGAAATATTGTTTCGAATTCAGTTTTTTCCAACTTATAATTACTTATTTTATTTAATGTAGACTTTTTCAACATACCACAATCTTTAAAAATCCTAAAACTAAAAATCTTAAAAACATAACTATAACATTTTACTGTTTATATTACTTTTATATGGCATAAATTAGACTATTTATCTTTTTAAGCATTTTGAATTTTTCACGTTTAAAAATACTTATTTTTAATAACTTTATTAAATAATCTTATTTTTATATTAAAATATTTATATCTAATATTTTTAAAAAATAAGAATTAAAATATAATAAATTTAGATTTAATCAAACTATATCCATAATTCAGCTTTCAAGAAAATGTGTCACGACCTATAAAAATATTATCTTTTAAAGTTTAAAATGTCTATAAAAAGTTATAAATACTCATAAAAGTTTACAAGTACTCATATAATATCTATTACTTTTTTCGATGGATTCTCAATAATATCATAAATAATTTTTTCAATGTTTTTAAATAAATTATTTATTTCATCATCAGAATAAGAAATATTTCTATATACACAGTTTAACAAAATTTTCACATTATTCTCAATTTTAATTAAAGTAGAATTAAAAAATAATGTTTTTTTACCCAAAAGTTGGTTGTACTGCTCAGTTTCATTATTAATAATCATCTCCATGGATAAAATATTGTTTGAATCATCATCAGTAGAGATATTCATAATGTTATTATATATTATGTCAGTGTATTGTTTTTTATTTTCTATTTTGCTGTTTTCTAAACTGTTTTCAACAGAATTAATTAAAATATCTTGTTCAATCTCTTTCACTGATTTTAAATAGTTCTTAATTTCTAATTCATAATCTATCATTAAAGAGAATACAAGATAGTTGGTCATACAACCAAAAACATTAGAATACTTTGTAGATATATGTCTATCATCATAAATCATAGATGCAGTAAAATTGTTCTCTTTAAGATGTTTGGATAGTGAAATTGACAATCCAGATAAAATTAGAGTATTTGCTAAAATATTCTCTTTTTGACAAAATTCATCAATTTTCTGTTTATCAAGGATCAAATTCTTAATTTTTGGTTCTGCATCATCATCTAAATAGGGGGTCATGAAATTTTCTGATAAATCTGGATTATAACTGTTCAAAGACTTCAAATACAATATATTATTACAAATATAATCAAAACAAGTGAATTCTTTTATAGGAACTTGACCATGTAGTATACTCATTAAATCACCTATAAAAATTCCAAGTGATGGGCCATCTGAGACTATATGGTGGATATTCATTAATAAATAAAGTTCATCATTGTAATGATATATCTCAAAACAGAACAATGGAGGTGAAAAAATATTAAATCGTTTAGAAATAAAATCTTTTTTTATTTGATCGTCCATTTTTTTATTGAAAACCTTCACATCAACTCTGTAATCATCGTTTCTTTTTTGCCAAACTTTTCCATCGATCATTTCAAAACATGTTTTAATAAAAGAATTTAAATCAATGGTTTTAATTAAAGCTTTTTTCAATTTATAAGGATCAAAATACACATTAAGCTTAACAATAAATTGTAAACTTAATATTACATCAGGATTTTCTTGTATGGTTTTAGCATAAAACCTTTGAGAGAAAGAAAGAGGATAATATTCCTTTTTATCATGTTTTAATATATTTTTAGAAGGTGAAAAATCAGAGCTCTGAATTTTTGTACTAATTTTTCTAATTGTATTATTTGAATCCATCAACTTTGCAGGAAATATTTCAACTCCCAGCTCTTTAAAAATTCTAACACTTAATTTAGTAATTAGTAATGATGTAAAACCTATGCTCAATAAACTATTTGTCACTCCAAAATCCCTATATCCTAATATTTTAACACAAATGTCAAAAATTTTCTTTTCCATATCTGTGCTTGGAAGAATTACTTCATATAAATCAAAATTATGGAAAGACAACTCTTTAATATCTATCTTTCCAGCGAATGTTAATGGAAACTCTTCTAAGTGTATGTATATTTGTGGAACCATGAATTTTGGTAGAACTTTCTTTAAATGATCATCTAATCTTTTTTTAATCTCTTCAATCTCACATTGTACTAATTTTTCATCAATTGTAAAGTACAATGTTAAATATTGATTATTATTCTTTTCTTGTATGACCACAAAAGTTTTATTCAATCCCAAATCTTGAGGTATGTTATTTTCTATATCGCCAATCTCTATTCTCTGACCCCTAAGCTTAACCTGGTTATCTACCCTTCCAATAATACTGTAAGCACCATCTTCATTAACAACTGCTAAGTCACCTGACTTAAAAAAGGGTATCATATTTATACTTGTAAATTTTTCTCTTGTTAGTTTTTCATTGTTTACATATCTCTTTGCAATTTTGGATCCTCCAACCCATAACTCACCTACAATTCCTAAAGGTAATGGATTGCCATCAATATCAACAATAATCTCTAAAACATTTGCCACAGGTTTTCCAACAGAAATATTATCAGTATTAACAGAAATATTATCAGTATTATTAATATCACTATTAGATATTAATTTAAGATTAGAAACTAAAGTTTCACTTGAACCATACCAATTGTACAATTTAAGATCAGATACCATTCTAAGCTTTTCAACTAAATTCAGCTGTAGTTTCTCACCAGCAAGATAAATAATTTTTAATTTTTTAAAAATTTGTTTCAAATCATCATTTTCCAGATAATTTAATAATATGGAAGGAGTCATGAACATTATATTAAAATTAGTTTCATCAAAGACATCAATTAACTCCTTAAAGTTTAGTATCTCATCATTTGTCAAAACAATAGTAGCTCCATGATAAAAAAACAGAATTAAAGTCTCTATGAAAGGAATAAAAACTGGATTCATACTTAATAAATAAACATCATCTTTCTCAAAATTAAATGAATCCAAAAATTCTTTATTAAAAATAGATCCATGAGTTTGTATAACTCCTTTAGGCTTTCCTGTAGAACCAGAAGTATAATTAACACAGAAATCATTGTCCTGCTCAAAATCAATATTAAGATTTTTCTTATTTTCCTCTTCAAAAAGATCATTAATATTTAAATGTTGCACATTATTCTCGTTCCCTTTATTACTCTTATTTATTAATACATATTTTGCCTCAGAATCCTCTTTAATAAAATTTATTTTTTCTATTGGATCATTATGATTAACAAGAATAAAAGTTCCACCAGCATTAATAACTCCCAAAATTCCAATTATTAAGTTACTGTCTCTTCTTAAATTAATAACAACTCTATCTCCAATTTGTAGACCTTTCTTTAAAAGTGCATTAGCAACCCTATTAACACTTGAATTTAGCTTTTCATAAGTTAATTTCTCATTATCAGCTATTAAAGCAATTTTATCTTTATTAATTTTAAATATTTCTTCAAAAGATTTACTTAACAATTTTGATGATGAACTATATGATTTTGATTTTGAATAATCAGAACCAATTGAAATATCTTTAAGAAGGAGAGTTTTTTCTTTAAATTTGTCAATAATCTTTAATAAACTATTTATAAATAAATCAACAAGTTTATCACTGTATAAAGATGTATCATAAATGACTTTAATCATACTATTTTGGTCATCACATATTATTGTAAATGAATTAAAAATGTTTAAATTATGATTTCCATATTTAACACTAAGATTATCCTTAATATTAACATCAAAAATGTTATTTTCACCAACATCAATGTCATCAACATAATTTTTGTAATAAAATTGAAAATCAGGTAATTTAATATCATTATACTCTTTAAAAACATTGAAAAAATAATTACTATGCTTTTTTAACATCATATCCAAATTTACAACATTATTTTGAAAAGATTCAACATTATTATTAGTGTTTATGTTAATAGGAAATATTATTTTCTCAAAAACATCATTGGTCTTGAACAGTTTTGTTATGAAAATTTTTTTACTATAAACAAACTTAGTTAGAGTGAATAAAACACTTGATAAAAACAATGATTCTAAATTCGTTTCTACATCATAACTTGTCTTATCTAATTTAAAATTTCTTTCAACAAGTTTCTTGTTCCCTGTTTTATCAGGAGGTAAAATAGTTTCATTAATATCCTTAACAATACCATCAAAAAATTTTTCAGATTCAGGTAGCAAAAAAGGAGAAAATAATTTATAAGAGTCAGCATCGCTTTTAAAAAATTGGTATTGTTTTTTATCCATAAATTCAAAATCAAAATCATATTTTTTTAATAAATCAATGAAAAGGAAATCATAATTACCATCCATATCCTTCTTAAAATAAGAATAAAAACTAAATATAAAGTCTACACCCATATTTCTTAGATCTTTATTATTTTCTGTTAATTTCAACATTTGTCTAATAGTAATGATGTTATCTATAATGAATTTAGCACCCTTACACTCGATAACTCCGTCTTTACTAAAATTATATTTATAAAAATCTCGCGGTAACACTCTAAACTTTTCCGCTTTTGATAAAATCTCAAAATTTATTAATGTATCCTCACTATAAAAATTAGGTATCCACATTTTTACATTATTTAATAACCACTTTCTATTAAAAATTTTATTATGTAAAGTACTTGTGTGCGAAGATCTTAACTTTTTAACATCTTTTTTTAAAAACATGTGTTCTTTTAAAATATTATTATCAATATTGAAAGTATCAGAGAGATTGTATTTGATCCTGCTTGCCTGACCACCAATCCTCACACCTACTTCTAAGAATACAACGAAGTTAGGATCATCATCTAAGTAATCTACCAATGTAGTGTAAATATCTTGGTATATCTGATCATCAGAATCAACAAAATGAATATAATCTCCTTTGCTTTCAATTAATCCTTCATACCTTGCATATCCTTGTTTCATATTAATATTGTTGTCGATGATCTTTATTTGAATATTATTTTTATGCAGATGCTGATCAATGAGTTCTCTATACTCATTAAAATCTTCCATTCCATCATTAATAAAAATAACCTCAAATTCAGATTTATCTAAATGATTATTTTGTATACTTTTTAAACACTTTTCAAAAAGATTTTTTTCTGTATTAAAAACTGGAATAACTATAGAAAATAACATGTATTTCCTCCTATTTAGCAATTCTTCTTTATCTAACAAGTTATAAAATCTATATGACTTTCGCCATTTGGAGCATAATAAATTATTGTATTGGCTCTTTCCTTTGATAAATTTTTTTCAATTATATTTTCTTCAAAATACCAGATTCTTTGTGAATTATCTTTATTTTGAAATGATCCTTCACCCATAAAAACGAAAATAAAGTCTTTTTCTTCGATTTTTTCTTTTTTTAACTCTTTTACTTGGTTATGAATTATTTCTTCGGTGTGTTCTGGTTCTTCAATATTTTTGATGTAGGGTTTTCCATATTTAGCACCAATACTTCTTAAAACAGTTGGTAACCACGATACTGCATAATCTATATTCTATTTATCTTCTATATGCTTTTTTTATTTGATTAGTAGTCTTTAAACCAAATTTTATAGTATCTTCTTTAAGTTCTTTTTTGTCGTCTTCTGTTAGTTTCGATGGTCTACCATCACTCCAATTGTATTTTATTCCATTAATTCCAGTTTTCTAACCATCTAAGACCAGATTCATATCTGTAACCCATTATTTCAGTAGCTTCAGCTATTGTTTTAAATTCATAAAGGGCTTTTATAAAAATTAGTTTTTTCACGATCTCAGAATACGTGACTTTTCCTGATAATATCTATTATTTTCATCTATTGAGAATTTCTATTAACCTCAGGAAATTCTCTATGATACACTATAATTTTATTATCTTATAAATGTTTCGATTTTATTCTCATCTTATAGCCTATCTAATACATCCTCTAAAATTAATC
>JAITEE010000114.1 GCA_031282205.1 Candidatus Methanovirga aequatorialis
ATCTTTAAATTATTAATAAAATAAAAAATAAAGCATTTTAAAAATAATAAAAATTTATTATAATTTCCAATATTTATTTAAATGATGAAATATTTGGATGATGAAAATTTAATTTTGCAATTTACTACAACACTAAAATATCGAAATAATTAAATTGTCATGACAGTAGATTACAATCAAAAATTAAAATTTAATAAAGTGATAAGGTGTAAGAGTAATTAAATTAGTCTATTAATTAATTTATTATTTGTAAATAATTTATAATTTGTAGTGATTTTAATGATAAAGTGCGTATCATGTGAACAAACCTACGATGATGATAAGATAGTATACATTTGTGAGAAATGTGGTTCTGTTTTAGAGGTTGAAGTTGAAAGTAATGTTCTCAAAGATGTTTTTAGTGGGAGAAAATTAGGACTTTGGAAATATAAAGAATTCATACCAGTTAATTATGCAAACGTTGTTTCATTGGGTGAAGGAGGAACACCATTTTGTAGGTGTGATAAAATCGGGAAAGAATTGGGTGTTGAACTTTATGCTAAAGTAGAAGGTTCAAATCCAACAGGTAGCTTTAAAGATAGAGGAATGAGTGTTGGAGTCACTAAAGCTGTTGAACTCGGTGTTGATACAGTTGGTTGTGCATCAACAGGGAACACATCCGCAGCTCTTGCTGCATATGCTGCTAGGGGAGGTTTAAGGTCAATTGTTCTTTTACCAGCAGGTAAAGTTGCTCTTGGAAAGTTAGCACAAGCAATGTTCTATGGTAGTGAAGTCTTATCCATCAATGGAAACTTCGATCAGGCACTTGAATCAGCTACAAGGTTGGCCAACGAAAAATATATCTATCTTCTCAATTCAATTAATCCGTTTAGGTTAGAAGGTCAAAAGTCTATAGGATTTGAAATTATTGATGAACTAGATTGGAAGTCTCCAGATAGAATTATACTTCCAGTTGGAAATGCTGGAAACATATCGGCTATTTGGAAGGGAATAACAGAATTCTATAATGCGGGTTATATTGATGAAAAACCGATTATGACAGGTATTCAAGCAGAAAAATCTGCTCCTATTGTTGAAGCATTTAAAAACAAAGCTTATAATATAAACCCCGTTGAAAATCCTGAAACTGTGGCAACAGCCATTAGAATAGGTAATCCAGTTAGTTATATTAAAGCTCTTCGAGCAATATATGATTCAAATGGATATGCTGATTCAGTGACGGATGAAGAGATATTAAGTGCTCAAAAACTACTTGCAAGGCTTGAAGGAATAGGTGTTGAACCTGCTTCAGCAGCATCAATTGCTGGCCTTAAAAAACTGATTGATGAAGGTGTGGTTGATAAAGGTGAAAGAGTTGTTGCCGTTGTTACTGGTCATGTACTTAAAGATCCTGATGTAGCAATTAAAGCTTCAACTGAACCGATTGAAGTTGAACCAGATTTCAATCAAATTAAAACAATTTTGGAAAAAAATAAGTTGGACTCATGAATATTCCATGGCAGAAAAGTTATTTTACAAAATAAAATCCCAAACGTTTGAGTACTCGATATCGTGTACAATTTTTTTTATCGATGGTAAGATCGATTTTTTATAAACGACGACCATTAACAACTCATTAACGAAGACGAAATATGTCTTAAAATTGTACTAAAACATGTGTTAATGAACTTAAAGAGTTTAAATTAGAAATAAATGAAATTATTGATGATCTTAATCATTGAATAAAAAGATTAATTGTTTGGATTTAATTCATTACGTGGTTCAAATAATCTCGAGAATTAGAATATAGCAACAAGAGCTGAAATTGATGAGTGATTTAAAAAAGGTTTATAAGAAATATGAAAGCCATGAAGTTGGATTAACAGATTTAGAAGTAATAGAAAGACTTAAGATTCACGGGAATAATGAGTTAATAGAAGACAAAAAAGATTCCCTTTTAAAAGTTTTTTTAATACAATTTATGGATCTACTTATTCTTCTTCTTATAGTCGCCTCCATTGCCGCATATTTTATTGGAGACGTGATTGACTCCATGGTGATTTTAATCGTTGTTCTTTTAAACGGGATTATTGGTTTTACACAAGAGTATAGATCTGGAAAAGCAATGGAAAAATTAAAATCACTTGTGAAAACAGATGCGGTCGTTAAAAGGAATGGACAGATTCAAAAAATTGTTGGAACCCATATTACAATTGGTGATGTTGTTGTCGTTGAAGAAGGAGACAAAATTCCTGCTGATTTAATTATGATCGATACTTCCAATCTGAAAATAGATGAGTCTTCTTTAACTGGTGAATCTTTTCCTGTAACAAAGGACATTAAAGATGTTGATCTATTAAACGTTGATAAGGATTCTCATGATGAAAATATGAGAAAAGCAGTTGCATACATGGATTCCAATGTTATATCTGGTCATGGCACTGGAATTGTAATAGCCATTGGAATGAAAACTTCGATTGGAAAAATTGCTCAAATGATAAGTGAAAAAGACGAAACAACTCCACTCCAAAATAGAATAAATTCCTTAAGTAAAACCCTTGGTTTAATAGCCGTTGTTGTTTGTGTTATCGTTTTCATTCTTCAATTTTTAAAAGAAAGTTCAATTGTTGAAACCTTTATGACAGCCGTTTCTCTTGCTGTCGCAGCTATTCCTGAAGGTCTTCCAGCAGTTTTAACCTTAACTTTAGCGTTGGGTACGCAAAGAATGGCCAAGTCCAATGCGATCGTGAAAAAATTATTGGCTGTTGAAACTTTGGGGTCATGTACAGTCGTTTGTACTGATAAAACAGGAACATTAACCTTGAATAAAATGAAAGTTGAAGATATAAAAATCACAAACTCTAATAAGTCCTATGAAATAGCTACCTTGTGTAACAATGCAAACATTAAAGATGGAAGAGGTATTGGCGATCCAACTGATGTTGCCGTGCTGAATTATGGATTGGATAAGGGTTATGAAAAATCAAAACTCGAAAAAATCTATCCTCGTATAAAAGAACATCCATTGGATAGTGTTAGAAAAAGAATGACAACGATCCACAAAAAAAAGGAAGAGTTGTATATCGTCAGTAAAGGTGCACCAGAAATTATCTTAGATAAATCTAAATACCTTGATAACAATGGCACCATAGAAGTTCTTAACGATGAAAACAGGAATAAAATCCTTGAAAAAATTAAGAAAATGACTAATGCCGCTTTTAGAGTTTTAGGTCTTGGCTATAGAGAAGTAGGTAGGGATTTCAATATTGATGATCCTGAAGCAGTTGAATCTGATTTAATATTCGTTGGTCTACTTGGAATGATGGATCCCCCAAGAAAAGAAGCAAAAAATGCAGTTGAATCATGTAAAACAGCTGGAATAAAAGTCGTGATGATCACAGGAGACCATCAATCAACGGCTTCAGCTGTTGCAAGAGAAATTGGAATATTAAATAAAGGTAAAGTTTTAACTGGACAAGACCTTGATGAACTTTCTGATGAAGAGTTCTATACGGTTGTTGAAGACGTTGAAGTTTATGCAAGGGTCTTCCCTGAACAGAAGGTTAGAATTGTTGAGGCACTGCAAAATCATAATAACATTGTTTCAATGACAGGAGACGGTGTTAACGATGCTCCTGCACTTAAAAAAGCTTCTATTGGTGTTGGAATGGGTAGTGGAACAGATGTTTCCAAAGAATCTGCAGATATGATAATTCAAGATGACAATTTCGCAACAATAATTAAAGCCATCGAAGAAGGAAGGAAAATATTTGATAACATTAAAAGATTTGTAAAGTTTCAAATTTCCACAAATATTGGAGCTATTTTAACCATTGTTTCATCTTCAATTTTGAATTTACCAGTCCCATTTAATCCTGTTCAAATTTTATGGATTAATATCATGATGGATGGGCCTCCAGCCCAATCTTTAGGTATGGAAGGTCCTGAAAGAAATATAATGAACAGAAAACCAGGGAAAGGAGATATCTTATCAAAAAATATCCTAATTAAAGTGGTCGCTGCTGGGATTGTAATGGCAGCAGGAACATTAGTTTTATTTGTCTATGAGTTAAGTTCCCAAAGAGAAGAAAAAATAGCTATGACGATGGCATTTACTGTTTTCGTGGTTTACCAGATATTCAATGCTATTAACAATAGGGCAGATTCAGATGAAAAAAATAACCTATTTTGGATATCCATTTCATTATCATTTTTATTACAGTTGTCAATTATTTACACACCATTTTTACAAGGAATATTTAGAACAACTGGATTAGAAACATTCGATTGGATATTAATATTAATTGTATCATCGACTATTTTAATATCCGAAAAAGTATGTTCCTATATATTAAGATAAATGTAATATAAAGAAATTTTAAAAAAAGATAAAACAAATATATAAACACATAGAACAAAACAATATTCAAACATTGTTTTCTAAATGCAAATCATCAAAGCACGATCTTTTGCTAATTTATTCTTATTTTATCTACAATCATGACTACCATTATCTCAACTTGTCTCATGATAGACAAAGTTTAGTTTAATCAAGGTGATTTAATGCGAGTACTGTTTATTCATTCAGATTATTTAAAATATCAAACTAAAAACAAAACTAAAATAGCTGAAAAAATTGAAGAAACCAAAAAAAATGGTTATTTTCAAGAGTCCTTGGTGGTATTTTCAGCCGTTGAGAGAGAAGACGAAAAAAATATTGAAGGTGTCGTAGACAACGCATTCAACGAAATAAAAAATACTTATGAGAAAGTAAAGCCCAATAATATTGTTCTTTATCCCTATGCACATTTATCATCATCATTAAGCTCTTCTAAAGTAGCAATTGAAGTACTTAAAAAAATTGAAGATAAGTTTAGGGAAGAAAATTATGACATCTACAGAGTACCATTTGGTTGGTATAAGTCTTTTGAACTTTCATGTAAAGGTCATCCATTGTCTGAGCTATCAAAAACCCTTGGTTCAAAAGATTTTAATAATGAGGAAAATGAAGTTTTAATTAAAGAAAAACCTCAATTCTTAATCCTTGAGGAAAATGGTAAACTAACGGTTCCAGAAGATTATAGTTTCTCAAATGACGACCTTAAAAATTTTATGGAATATGAACTCGGAAACAAACAATCTACTGGTGAAGAGCCACCTCATGTAAAACTAATGAAAGAAAAAGAACTATGTAACTATGAAAGTGCAGCAGATGTTGGCCATCTAAAATGGTTTCCAAAGGGTAAGCTAATTAGAGATCTAATATCCGACTATGTATATAAATTAGTCGTTGAAAATGGTGCAATGCCAATAGAAACACCCGTAATGTATGATCTATCCAACGATGCCATAAGAGAACATGCAAGGAAATTTGGTGAAAGACAATATAGAATTCAGACAAAAAAAGAATTAATGCTTAGATTTGCATGTTGTTTTGGAGCATTCAGACTTCTAAAAAACTCTTTTTTAACTTGGAAAAATCTCCCTGCGAAGATCTATGAACTATCTACCTATAGTTTTAGATATGAAAAAAGAGGAGAAGTAATTGGTCTTAAACGTTTAAGAGGATTTACTATGCCTGATTGGCATACAGCATGTGTTGATATTAATCAAACCCTAAAAGAGTTTGAAAATCAAGTAGACATTTGTCTTCAGACTGGAGTAGACCTCAACGTTAATTACGAAATAATTTTTAGAGCTTCAAAAGATTTTTACAATGAAAATAAACAATGGATGTATAAAATAGTCAATAAAATAGGAAAACCTGTCATTTTGGAATTAATTCCCAAAAGAAAACATTATTGGGTTTGTAAAATAGATTTTGCAGCTATTGATGCATTAGGAAGACCCATTGAAAATCCAACCGTTCAAATCGATGTTGAAAGTGGAGAAAGGTTTGGAATTAAATATTTAGGAGAAGACGAAAAGGAACATCATCCAATAATTATTCATTGTAGTCCAACTGGAAGTGTAGAAAGAGTTATATGTAGCTTACTTGAGAAAACAGCCGTTGAAATGAGTGAAAAACCACCAATGTTTCCAGTTTGGTTATCACCCACCCAAGTTAGAATAATCCCAATCGGTGAAAGGCACCTTGAACTTTCAAACAAATTATTTAATAAACTACATGAGTATTTTATCCGTGTTGATATTGATGACAGGGAAGATAGGATTGGTAAAAAGATAAGAAACGCTTCTAAGGAATGGATACCATATACCATAGTAATTGGAGATAAAGAACTTGAAAGTGAGAAGTTTTCTGTATCAATCCGTGAGAACAATAAGAAAAAAGATATGACAATCGACGAAATAATCGAAAAAATTAAGTCCCAAACCAAGGGCTTCCCCTTTAGAAAGTTAACGTTGCCTAAAGTTCTTTCATCTAGAATCAATTTTCAATGACTCAATTAAATCATATGTACCTATTTAACTTAATAAATTAATTTTAATTGTATCGATACTCTTTTAATATGATCCATTTCATTTTAATTAAATCATGAAGGTGTTAAATTGGAGAAAATGTTGGAATTGATGGATAAAATCTATGAAATTGACAAGGTTAAAGATTTTGTCACTGGAAAAGTTATTAAGGCCTCTACTATCGTCACCGCAAAGTGGGTGAGGTTCAAATGTAATGGATGTAGGAACTATAACACCAACTTACAATGCCCTCCATTTTCTCCCACCCCTGAGGAAACCCAAAAAATATTAGATGAGTATGAATATGCTATTTTAATCCGTTGTATGGAAGGATATGATGCGGTTTCAGAGATTCCTCTAATATTGGAGAAAATAGCTATTGGAATGGAGTTTTATAAAGCTATTGGTTTTTCTGCAGGTTATTGTAAAGTATGTGAAGTTTGTAATTTAAAAAATTGTATAAATAGAGATAAGACTAGACCTTCTATGGAAGCTTGTGGAATTGATGTGTTTTCAACAGCTAAAAACAATGAATTTGAAATGGTTGGAGAAAAAGATGGGAAAAAAATTTTTTATTACTTTGTACTGGTTCTATTAAGATAAGTCACTTCCTACATTATTCTCTTAATCTAATTCCATTCAATTTAAGATAAAATTCAAAAGATATATTCTATATTTTATAGTAATATATTTATAATAACTTATTTATACCAAATATAATATTTATAAAAGGTCATAGTGAATTTGATAACGTTTTTATAAATAAATTCTTTTATAACTTGAATAATTATTTTTATATTATTAAAATTGAAAATAAAGAAAATCATGATTTTCTAATTGAACAAGTTCAATAAAGAAAATTAAAAATTTTTTAACTCTTTAAGCAAAGATTTAAAGAATAATGATCATCATCAATAAAAAATTCCATGAAAATTTAAGAACTTTTTCAAAATAAATACAATAAAAAAAATTCAATAATATGAATTAAACTTTTGGAAGTTGTCTATAATCAGCTATATGATCCTAAAAATAAAAATTTAGGAATATAATCTAATCTAAAGACAAAAATTTACGTTACAAAAGCCTTAAATTTTGAATTAAAAGTAACTAAAGGAGAATAAAATATGTATAATATCGGAGAAGCCCTAATCGGAGACGGTAATGAATTAGCCCATATCGATTTAATAATAGGAGACAAAGAAAGTCAAGTAGGTAATGCATTCTTAAACAGTATGACACAGTTATCCATTGGACATACACCATTGCTTTCTGTTATCCGACCTAACTTAATGACAAAGCCAGCTACATTAATCATTCCTAAAGTGACCGTTGGAAACCTCGATGATGCTAGTAAAATATTTGGTCCTGCACAAACAGCCGTTGGTAGAGCAGTTGCAGACTCAGTTGAAGAAGGAATAATCCCAAAAAAACAAGTTGATGATTTAGTAATACTTGTAAGTGTATTTATACATCCTGAAGCTAAAGATTACAGGAAAATATACCAATACAACTATGGTGCCACTAAATTAGCGATTAAAAGGGCCATGGACGGATACCCATCTATTAACAAAGTATTAAGTGAAAAAGATCGTGGAACTCATCCAATAATGGGATTCAGAGTAACGAGATTATGGAGTCCCCCATATTTACAAGTAGCTTTGGATTTAGATAATCTTGAAACAATGGAAAAAATAATAAATTCAATTCCAGATAGGGAAAGGATACTGCTTGAGGCAGGAACTCCATTAATCAAAAAATTTGGTGTGGGTGTAGTAAGTAAAATAAGAGAATTAAGACCTGACGCATTTATAATAGCCGATTTAAAAACCTTAGATGTTGGAAGAGTGGAGGTCACAATGGCCGCTAATGAAACAGCTGATGCTGTAGGTATATCTGGACTTGGAACAATAGAATCCATTGAAAAAGCCATTCATGAAGCACAAAAACAAGGAATATATTCTATACTTGATATGATGAATGTCGAAAATATTACAGATAAATTAAAACATATTAAAGATAGTTTAAAGCCAGATATAGTTCTTTTACATAGAAATGTTGACCTTGAAACTGCAAAAACAGAGAAAGGTGAAAAAATTGAAGATAGTGCAGAATGGGGAAATATTAAAAATATTAAAAAAATTATTGACAACGGTCTTGTAACTGTGGCAGGAGGGATAACTCCTCAAAAAATTAATGACGCCAAAGAAAGTGGAGCTGATATTCTTGTTGTAGGAAGATACATAACTGGATCCAAAGATGTTAGAAGATCAGTTGAAAATTTCTTAGAACAGTTACCTCAAGATCCAGATAATATGAGACTGGCTCTTGATGAAGACGAAACAATTGACTGATCAGTTTTAACATCAATAAATGATTATTTAAAATTTTATTATTTTTTTTAAATCGATTATATGGTTAAATCCATTACACAGTGAAAATAGCTTAGCACATTAATCATTAAAGAGAAAATAGATTATCCTCTAAAAGTATTGTATCACATTGAAGAGAGATTAAATTTGTTATTCCTTTACCTCTTCCACGAGAAATTTTATTTGTAGAAATAATTCCTAAAAGTTCTAATTGATTAATAATATCAAAAACTCTTCTATAAGTTAAATAATCCCCATTAGAAATTTTTTTATACTCTTCATAAAGTTTACCTGAAGTAATTTCTTCATTTAGATTTGTAAGATGTAAAATAGATTCTAAAACTCTTTGTTGTTGAGCAGGTAAAGTTAAAATAATATCAGCAGTGATGTTGTGTTCTATTCTTTCTTTTGCTTGTCTAATATTCTCTTCAATAACACTCAAACTACCATTTTCATCAGCAATTTCACCAGCCGTTCTTAGGAGATCAAGAGCGTACCTTGCATCTCCTTCATCTTTAGCTGCTAACGCTGCACAAAGCTTAATAACCTCACTGTCAACATTGATTTTAAAAGACATTTTTGCTCTTTCAGTTAAAATATCCTCAAGTTGTTGTGCGTTATATGGGGGAAATACTACTTCTTTATCTCTTAAACTACTCATAACCCTTGGTGTAATAAACCTTTTAAAATCAATATAGTTACTAATTGATAGAACAGAAACATTTTCAATTCGTGTTAGAGTATAAAGAATACTATCTCCATTTTTTTGAAGTAAAATATCTATTTCATCAAGAATTACTATCAAAATAATTTTTCTTTGAAATTTATTATTAAACAGGCTTCTAAAAGAATTTAAAACTTCTGCTTTTGTCCATCCTCTCCAAGGAACATCTAATCCCAATTGTTGACATAACCTTACGATCACCTGATATTCTGTATTATAGTCAGTGCATCGTATGTATTCTATTCTTAACAGGAAATCTTTATCTTTAGTATATTCAAGTAATTGTTGCCTAGCAAATTTAATTGCAACAGTTTTACCTGTTCCTGTTTTCCCATAAACGGTAACATCAGAAGGTGATTTATTTTTTAATATTTCACTCCAATATTTTGCAATTGATCTTATTTGTTCATCCCTGTGAGGTAGATGTTCAGGTAAAAATTTATGATCAAGAAAGCTTTTATCACTAAAAATAACAGATTCGTTATCCATATCTTTAAAAATATTCTCCATAGTACTCCTCAAAAAATATTTATCCATTATATAATCTAAAATACATAAATGAATTGAAACGTGTTAAGATCTATACACAAGGTGTCGTGTAATCAACCAATGTAGTTGAATATGAGATCCTATAAATCATGTTCTAACAGTTAAACTTCAAGTGTAAAAATAGCCATGAGACTTAATAGATCCAATTAAAAATCAAAAGTTAAATTTCAAATGTAATTTATTTAAATTGAATCTTATAAATATATTTATTAAAAAAATTACTTTTATTAATAATCGATTTATTAACCTTAACAAAAAAGAATGTAGGTTACTATAAACAAAATAATGAAGATAATAGATTTATTACTATTAAAATAACATTATATTAATATATTAAATAAATATGTATCAATAAAGAATATTTATTAAATTAAAATAATAATTAAGCTAAATAAAATGAAAAAAGAGAATTTTGAAAAGAAAATCACGAAAATAAAAAAATATATGAAGACAAGGATTAAAATGACAAGTCGTATTTAAATCAAGAAGACCTTGCAGTCACTTCCTAAATAAAAAAATCATTGCACACATAGTTAGGTAAAAAACACTCCAGATCAGAGATAAATTTCAAATGTAAAAATTTTTAAAAATCTCAAATTATAGTGAGAGGTCTATTTCAAATGTAAAACTTAGTATTTCAAAAAAATTTTGAATAGAGGTCTATTTCAAATGTAAAAATCTCGTTAAAATAATATACACAAAACAATATATTAAGGCTAAACAAGCAAAAAAGACACCAAATATGAGATAAAAATCATAATATTACAGTTGAAACATAGGTCTCGTTTTCTTAAATATATGTAATTTGGTTTCATTTGAAACGCACCTCTTACTATAAGAATATACCATTACTATAAAAATAAATTCGTTACAAAACAAAACTAAAAAGTTAACTAAGGCATGGTTCATAAAATATTATTACATGTTTAAAACAGTAAAAAAACAAATAGCTGTACCAAAAAAAGATTTAAGGATCGAATAAGATAATTTCACCAGAATATCCATTAACTTCAACCTCAATATTATTCGACAGTTTATTATGATACTCGGGTCTATCGACCATAGGAATATTGGACATTATAGCCCCTGTGGCTATTATTGGTTCAGCATTAAGGCAAATAATGGCACTAGGACCAGTATTATTTTTCTTTAGTTGAAACATTACATAAGATCCCACTGTTGAACCTTTGCCACTGGGAATAAAAAGAACTTTATCTTTAATACAAGATCCCCTAAGTTCGTGATTCATATCAACAATTTCACCAGTTTCAGAATTTATTCCACCTAAAAAACTAATAGGTTCATTGCTAACAAGCAATTTTCCTTTCCCTATTCCTTTCGATATAGATCTTGCTTTGATCCTCATTTTAATACCTTAATATTCTAATATCCTGTAATTTGATTTGTATTCTATTTTCGTCTATTTCAGATAAAACATTAGACAACGTTTTTTTTCATGATCTCTCTAAGAACAGAGGTAGCGTAAGATCCCTTATCAATTGAAAACTCAACCAAAAGTCCATCGTTGGTAGGAGTGACCATTGAATCCCAAACTTTAAATCTAATGCTTCTCCTAATACCAAAAGATCCTAATTTAGGAGTTTTTTTAGTTAAAAAATCCTCTTTATTTAGTTTTTCATCTTTTAAAACCTTTTTTTCAATTTCACCGACTTTTCCATCCCCAAGAGGAACCTTACTCCCATAAAGGGGAGCTGTTGGATTGGCACCAAGCCTTTTTATTAATGTATCCAATTCTTCGTTGGTTTTATCATGGATTAAATGGTCTTCATTATCAACAACAATATCTCCATCAACAAAATTGTTGATTCCTAACTTTATTCTTTCACTTACAACCTTATTAAACAAAACCGATTGGTAGGCATGTACAAACATCCTTTGAAGAGGTTTTGGTAAAGAAAAAATAGCTTTTTTATATGACTCGTCATATAAACCTAAACCCTCTCTTTCTATTTTCTTCTTTTCTCTTATGAGTTTTTTAAGTATTATCCTTTCATATCTCATTTTTATAGGGAATAAATCAAGTGATTCTTCAAGATCATCTTCCTCATATTTTTTTCTTGCTTCAAATACTTTTTCGTCTTCATTTTCCTGTGGATCACCAACATATAATCTCACAGCCTCTTTTAAATCATTTAAAACCAATGCCCTACCTACCAAATGTGTGTTTGTTCGTGGTTTTCCAAACCTTTGCCAACCATAATAATTTGGAACACCCTTCGTTTCTAATATCTTTAAAACTTCTTTGGTGGTGTTGCATGACCTCTCAATATCTTCGAGATTTTTTATTAATATTCTAAACTTGTTCCCAACAAGTTGCCCAATCCTTAATTTTTTTTGATTTCTTGTGATATTTAAAAATTGAGTTTTGTATATCTTATCCTTTAGATCAACAATTTTTTCTTCTTCATCACTATAAACGTTGCTTATACATATCCATTGACGAGTATGGGCCCTTTTATCTTTCATTCCTGCAAAACCCATTCTTTTTCTACTAATATTTAGTTCTCTTGAGATATCCAACAAAACATCTAAGGTGGTTCTTCCTATTTTGTCAATAAAGATCCAAAGGTTGGGACCATCACCAGTTGGTTCATAAAGAGGAATCTCCTCGACAAAAAAATCCTCATATTTATTTCTTATGGTTCCTCCGATTCCTTCATTAGAAGTCAGATAAGTGGTTGCATTTAACATGAAATCAGCATAGTTTATGTATAATAATGAGTCCATTTAATTATAAAACAATTACTCATGGCAATTAATTCATTGAATCGGTTAAAACTATAATGCCCTGACTGGGATTTGAACCCAGGGAATAGGATCCGCAATCCTACGTGTTATCCAGACTACACTACCAAGGCTGGACTTTTACTAAAAATAATCCTTCTAAAAAATCATATCTTGAACTACTATTATATTATTACTTTATACTTTTATAACACACATTTATAACAATATCCTATAATTATCATGTTGATAATATTAATTGTTATATCTTATGATTATTTTTATGATTATATTATTTGTTGGAGTTGATTAATATTTTATTTGATCGAAACCAAAAATTAAAAATATAAATATTATAAAAACAGATAATATTTTACTAAATAATATTTCACATCATATTTCATACCTTTAGAGATCATAAAATGGAATACAACACGAACTAAGAGATAAAATGCATCCAAGACCAAGTCCTATTGCCGCTTCACTTTATACTTTAAGAGATCTTAATGCAAATGTTATAATTATTCATGGTCCTCATGGCTGCTGTTTTCGTACAGGGCGTCTGTTAGAGGAAGACGGTGTTAGAGTTCTAACAACCTCTATGACAGAAAACGACTTTGTTTTTGGAGCAAGTGAAAAGCTTAAAAATGTTCTTGTAAAGGCAGAAGAAATGTTTAAACCAAAATTGATTGGGGTGGTTGGAACCTGTGCTAGTATGATCATTGGAGAGAACATGAAAAACACAATAGAAGAAGTTAATATCAACTCCATAGTTTTACCCATTGAATCTCATGGTGGTTTTGGAGAAGGGGATAACACTGAGGGAGCAATAGCTGTTTTAGAATCGGCAGTTAAATATGGAGTTATTGATAATGAAGAATCCAATCGTCAAATTAAAATGTTGAAGTTAGCCACGACAATTGAAAAAAATCGAGGAATGGCTCAAGGGAAATATATTAAACCTTCTTATGGGGATAACAAGGAAAAAATAGCTAAAATAATTGTTGAGGATATTAAAAACAATAAAAAAGTAGGATTTCTGTTAAATTCCAAAAAAGAAACTTCTTATTTATTTTCTGATGTATTAAATTTTGATTATATGGAAATAAACCCAAACAATAAACCTCTTATCGTCGCTAACTTAGATGAGAATATTGGTCTTCCAAGAATAAGAAATCATGCAAAAAATATTATTAATCAACTAAAAAATAATGGAGTGGAAGTAGATTACATCACTGGTGGTTTAGATGAGTATCCAGTAACGGCAGATCTTGCAGAGGAATATTTAAAAAATAAAGATCTTGATTTACTCGTAGTCGCTGGTGTTCCCCACGCTCTTAAGATTGAAAACTTAAATTTGAAGTCAATAGCCGTTACTGATGGTCCTCGAATTGTAGAACCACTTAGAAACATAGGTTACGATCATGTAGTCGCTGAATTGGATGCTCATTCTAAAACCTTAGGTGTTGATAAAATAGTGGATTCTGATTTTGGAACCATGATCAGAACCTCTATCAACTGGATAAAAGAATGATTTCATGATAAACGTGGAGATAAAATGGTCACTATCATAGACTATGGAAGTGGAAATCTTAGAAGTATTTCCAATGGATTTTTAAAGATAGGTGCAAAACCAAAAATAACCAAAGATGTAGAAGAAATTGCCAATGCCAAATATCTTGTTCTTCCTGGTGTTGGAGCATTCGCATCAGCAATGAAAAATGTTGAAATTTTTAAGAATTTGATTTTAGAGCATATTAACAACGATAAACCATTTTTGGGGATTTGTTTAGGATTACAACTTTTATTTAGTAACAGTGATGAAAGTCCTGGAGTTAAAGGATTGGATGTTTTTAAAGGAAACGTTAAAAAGCTTCCAGAAAATAGAAAAGTCCCCCATATAGGTTGGAATAGTATTGAAATAGTTAAAAACTCTAAAATTTTAGATGGCTTAGATGGAAAATATTTTTACTTTGTACATTCTTTTCATGGAGTACCAAAAATGGATATAATCTCAAGTACAGTTAACTATGGTGTTGATCTTACTGCATCGGTAGAAGAAAACAACGTTTTTGCTACCCAATTCCATCCAGAAAAAAGTGGGAATTTTGGATTAAAAATTCTTAAAAACTTTATTTCTATAAATGATTAAATTATTTATATACAACCTTATAACATTTATTATTAAGCCATTTTTTGTATTATATTTTGTTTTATAGGCTTTATTTGTAGATATGAACCATTGAATGATATAACGATATGTATAAATTGACCCCATTAATTTAATTAATTTAGGAATATGTTTAACATATATAAAGATTGTTGAAGGTAAATCATGGACATTGAAGGATTTGTTAGGGATAAAATTAAGATAACTAATGAAAAAACCCTTGAAAATATGTTATCAAAGCGTATAAAAGACTATAAAGATATTAGTACTGAAAAATCGAAATTAATGGCTGAAAGTGTAATAGAAGAAGTTAAAAATTCTCTTAAAATAGATAAGATTGATGATGACTTATTAAAAAAAATAATAGATATTCCATCTGCAGATGTAACAATGGGAGAAATGGGAATTGGGTCAAGAGGATCGGGAGACTTTTTTGTTCACAGAAAAATAGCTGAAATAGTATCGACTACAAAGACTAAATCTCTCGTAAATCCTACAGAACAAGACGATGGAGGTGTTGTGAAATCAGATATTTCTGGTGAAAATATCTACATCACAACCGCTATTGATGGGATACACTCACGATTAAGTGAATATCCTTTTCTTGGAGGATTTCATGTGGCAAGAGCCTCACTAAGAGATGTTTGTGTAATGGGGGCAAAACCTGTGGCAATTATAAGCGACCTTCATCTTGCTGACGATGGGGATGTTGGGAAGCTATTTGATTTTACATCTGGTGTTTCCACAGTCTCAGAGATTGTAGATGTTCCAATCGTAGCAGGAAGTACACTACGAGTTGGAGGAGACATGGTTCTTGGAAATAGGTTGGTTAGTGCAGTTGGTTCAATTGGTGTTTCAGAACACATTCCAACATCAAGAAAAAGAGCGGAAGTAGACGATGTTATACTTTTGACTGAAGGTTCTGGTGGAGGTACAATAACAACAACGGCCATTTACAATGGCTTTTTTGATGTCATATGGGAAACCCTAGATGTAAGTTTTATAAAAGCTTCAAATGTTTTAAACGAAGAAAACCTGATTAAAGATATTCATGCAATGACTGATGTGACAAATGGTGGTTTAAGAGGGGATGCTCATGAAATATCTAAGACTACAGGTCTTGGATTGGAATTTAATTTAGATGATATAAATAAAATGATAAATCCTAAAGTTTTAAACATGTTAAACACTTTGGACATCGATCCTCTTGGAATTTCAATCGATTCTCTAATGCTCATTGTTAGTAAAGATATCGTTGATGACGTTATAAATTCCATAAATTCTGTTGGAGTAAAAATATCTGAGATAGGTAGTGTTGATAATAAAGGATATCCAAGAATAATTAAAAATGGAAATGAATCTAAACTTAAACCGCTTTTTAGAGAAGCAGCTTATACAAAAATTAAAAAGGTTGTAGGAGATAAAACCCCAGAAAACTTTGAATCCATGAAAGAGAAAATAGAAAAGGCGGTTGTTAAATCCATAAAAAAGAAAAATGATGTTGTTAAGTACATAACTGAAAAATAAAAAGTCGCTGTATAGATCAGACGGCATATTCATTTAAATTTTAAAAACAATTTTTTTAATAAATATAGGGTGTTAGAAATTTAGTGAATTTTCGAGCATTTGCCATGCTTATTTCATGCTGTATCATGATTCATATATATTGGAGTCTAAAAGTACAGAGTATTTAATCGTGAAAATTGAAATAAAATCAATATTTGTTCTTAAATTTAAATAAAAGAACGTATGAATCTTGTAATTTTTCAACAAATCTTAAACAATTTTTTAAAGATTATATTCCAATAATAATC
>JAITEE010000198.1 GCA_031282205.1 Candidatus Methanovirga aequatorialis
TAAAAATTTATTATAATTTCCAATATTTATTTAAATGATGAAATATTTGGATGATGAAAATTTAATTTTGCAATTTACTACAACACTAAAATATCGAAATAATTAAATTGCCATGACAATATACTACATGTTGCTAAAAGAAAAAGATGAAAAAAATAATCGATATTATTTCTTTTATATCCAAAATTAATAATAGTCATTAACTATTTTAAAAACAAGAAATGAATTTATTTAAGTTCATTTCGTCAAGAGCCGAAAGTAAAACTCCCCCATAATCATCGACGATAATAACGAGAAGTAAACCTGTCTAAATCCATTTCATGAACAATGGAGAATAAAATCAAAAAATTTTTAAAGTTGTAAACTTTGGTTTTTAGCCACCTTAAAAAGATGGTGAGTCAATGATATTCAAATGTAGATTACAAAAATCAATTATGGAGTAAAGATAATGGTTTATAAAGACGTTCAAATTTCAATAGATGGAATGCATTGTGTTAACTGTGTTTTAAATATAGAAAACACATTAAATAAACTTAACGGGGTAGGTAATGTAAACGTGAACCTAAACCTAAATAAGGCACAAATCGAATATGATCCAGAAAAAATTGATCTTAAAACAATAGACCAAGCCATTGAATCCATTGGTTTTGAAACAAAAAAAAATGAAGTAAATCTTAAAATAACTAAAATGCATTGTGCAATTTGTGTCAATAACATTGAAAAGGAACTATCCAACTTAGATGGAGTTTATCAAGTAAACGTGAATTTAGCTAAGGAAAACGCTGTTGTATCATATGAAAAATCGGTTGTATCCATTGAAGATATGAAAAAAACAATTGAAGACTTAGGATTCGGAATTGTAGAAAGCAATGAAGAGACTGACTCGGATGACTTAAACTATGAAAAAAATAGGATAGTCGTTGGTTTTAGCTTTTCGGTAGTATTGATGTTGATGATGTACATCCATGTTCCATTTAAATCCATCTTATCTTTAATAATAGCTATTATTCCCTTTTTATATGTTTCAAAACCTATTCTAAAGGCAGCTTACAAATCAATTACCCATAAACAATTAAATATGGACGTTATGTATTCAATGGGAATACTTGTAGCCTTTATATCAAGTACGTTAGGAACGTTTAACATCCTACTCAATTCAAGTTTCATGTTCTATGAGACGGCCATCATGTTATCATCCTTTCTACTTCTTGGAAGATATCTTGAAGGGAAAGCAAAAAAAAGAACAACAAGTGCAATAAGAAAACTTATTGATTTACAGGCAAAAACGGCTAATCTCATAGTTGATGGAAAGGAAAAAAAGGTTTTAATTGAGGATATAGAAGTTGATGATTTGTTGATGATTAAACCTGGAGAAAAGATTCCAACAGATGGGATGGTTGTAAAAGGAAATAGCCATGTTGATGAATCCATGATAACTGGTGAGCCAACACCTAAAAACAGAACATCGAGTGATGAAGTTTTTGGTGGGACGATTAATCAGGAGGGAACGTTATATATAAAAGCCATCAAAGTTGGAAGAGACACAGTTCTATCTCAAGTTATTGAATTGACTGAAAAGGCAAGTAGTTTAAAACCACCATCAGCAAACTTAGCCAACAAAGCTGTAAAATATTTTATTCCAACCATAGTAACAACGGCCATTTCCTCATTCATGGTATGGTACCTCGTTTTAGGTGAAAGTCTACTATTTTCAATCACTACACTGATCTCGGTCCTTGTCGTAGCATGTCCATGTGCGTTAGGACTAGCCACACCAACGGCCGTGACAGTGGGAATTGGAAGACTATCACAATATGGAATATTGGTTAAAAACGGAGAAGTATTAGAAAACTTCAAAGATTTGGATACGGCTATTTTTGATAAGACAGGAACAATAACCATAGGCTCACCAAGTATTGAAGACGTATATCCCAATGAAAGAAAGTACGAAATATTACAGTACGCAGGATCACTTGAGAAGAGTTCCACACACCCAATAGCCAAAGCCATCAATAAAAAAGTTGAAGAAGAAGAAATAGAACTATTAAACATAGAATCACCCATGAATATTTCTGGATTAGGTTTAAAAGTTACCGATGGAAGAAAAATTCTAATCGGGAATAAAAAATTAATGGAAGAAGAAAAAATACCTATTAACTCTAATTTTGAAAGAGAGTACCTAAAATTTATTGATGAAGGAAAAACAACAATATTTGTATCCATCGAAGATGAGCCAATAGGAATCTTAACCTTAACCGATAAAATCAAAGAAAACTCCAAAAAAACAATGGAAAAATTAAAATCACTTAAAATAGACTTAATAATCTTAACAGGAGACAACAAACAATCAGCACAAAGAATAGGTGAAAAAATAGGTGTTGATAACGTAATAGCCGAGGTTTTACCAACAGAGAAATTAGATAAAATAATGGCCATTCAAAAAAAAGGAAAGAACGTTCTTTTTGTTGGTGATGGCATCAATGATGCACCAGCTATTACAGGTGCAAACATTGGCATAGCACTTGGAACAGGAACAGACATAGCAACTGAAAGTGGAGATATGGTTATTATCGATGGAGACTTAGAAAATGTTATAGTGGCCATTGAATTTTCCAAGAAAATAATTAAAAGAATAAAAGAAAACATATTCTGGGCCTTTGCATACAACACGATCTTAATTCCAATGGCCGCTGGAGTACTGTACCCAACATTTGGAATAATGTTTAGACCGGAACTTGCTGGCTTAGCAATGGCATTAAGCTCACTAACAGTCATATCCCTATCCTTAAAGTTAAGAGATTATGTTCCCCCAACTAAGAGGAAATAGTCACCAATCCATTATAAATCAAGCCACCTAAAAAATTCGTAGAACAAGTTATATATATCATTTACACTCAACTTCTATAATATAAAATTTTACACATTAAAGAGGAGAATCATGAATAAAAAGAAAATACTTCTAATTTTAGCCGTTATAGTAATAATAGCCACCATATTAACCTTTACAAACAATACTCCATCAAAACAATTAGAGTTCAAACTATTAGGTTCAAACAGTAATGGTACGGCTGAACTAATTGGACCTATCGGAAACACAAGTTCGAAGATTAAAATAGCCTACATTATAGGAATTCACCCATTAGAATCATTTGCACATAAAACAGCCTATGATACATTATTCACCAACAATCAATCATTAAAGTACTGTTACTACATCTACAGAATCAACGTCACTGACCAACCCAAAGTTTATGAAACTGGTAGAATGCATGGTCAAGTATTAGGACAAGAGTTCGTAGTGCCAAATATAACAAAGGAAAACTACAGTCTTGTTATGGATATTCACTCAAATGAAGCTGCTTCAGGATATGCAAAAACAGATTCTGTGTTTGCACCAGACCAAGATACACGATCCAAGAAAATCGCAGAGGAGATAATAGTTAACACCAATAAAACATTGATTTATTTCTATCCTGAACCTCAAACAAGTCCAAAATTTGTCACCATCCCAATAATTAAATCTGGAATCCCAGCAATAATTTTTGAATCAGATGACAAAGAATCAACCACCCTCAGAACAAAAAGAATTGAGATGCTGATTAAAGCAGTGGATAATTTAAAATTCTAATAATTTAATCATGTTTATTCATAAGAAGTTATCTTATGATTTTTCACATCCATATATTCCAAACATGAATATATTTGTTTTTTATGAGTAAATGGTGTCTTACCAAATGGTATATTATTATGATAAAGTTATCTACGAAAAATTATTATAATGATTTTGGTAAAGTTTGTCAATTATAAAATATCAATATCCAATATAATCTATTTAAATTTAATTTAGATAATTTTTATAAGAAATAATTAGATTAATAATTTATAAACA
>JAITEE010000075.1 GCA_031282205.1 Candidatus Methanovirga aequatorialis
AATAACCCTACCTCACAGAAAAAAATATCAATTTAATTAAAGATTTATCAATTTTAATTCTAATACCAACGATTGCAAATGTAAAAATAAACTCTAAAATCAAAAAACTAAAAAAAAAATACAAAAAAATCATTAAAAAAATCGAAAATTAAAAAAAATTGTTACACAACCTATAGAGTGTTGAGTAAGAACCTTAAAAAGAAAAAAAATAGAATAATTTTCCTATTAATCAAGAATAGGAACTAAAAATCAAGTAACATTAAATTTTTTTGAAGATCCAAATTTATAAAAAAAAAATATGGAAATTTTTTTATATTTTCAAAAATTAAAAATAAGGGAATTTATATGGATAAAAAAGACTTATTCTTCTTCTAATACTTCCTCTTCATCATCTACTATTTCACCAAATCCAAATTTCCTACGAGTTGCATTGATCTTTACGGTAACTTCTTTACCAACCTCAGCACCAGGAACAAAAATTACAAATCCATCAATTCTTGCTATACCATCACCATCTTTACCTTGATCTTCAATTTTAACGTTGTATGTCGTTCCAACATCTACAGGGCAAGATCGTTCTTGTCTATTAAAACTATCGTCAAACATTTTTATCTAAATCCTATTAAATGACCATAATACTATGTGATTTTTATATGACATGTATTAAGCCATTGTTTATAGTGCAATAAAAGATATAGCATATTCCCTTAAAATAATTAAAAAAGAAAACTTTATAAAAATAGAATTTTAAAAAAATCTAATTGTTCATTTATAAAAATTTAATTTATTAAAATTAATTAAGAAAAAACATATGACACAATCCTATTTATTACATTATCATCTTTGAAATATCAAGTATATAAACTATTCTATCTTTAGTGGAATGTTATTACTTTTGATAAGTGATTGTAATAAAAAGGTTCATATTTTTAATTTGTTAGATCGATTATTTTCAAGTAATCTAACAATTGTCAACGCAAAAATAGCTGCTCCAAAACCATTATCAATATTTACAACTGAAAGACCAGGTGCACAAGATTGAAGCATACTATAAGCCGCTGCTTCACCATTTGCACCTATCCCATAACCAACAGATGTTGGAACTCCAATTACTGGAATATCTACTAATCCAGCTACAATAGAAGCTAAAGCACCTTCCATTCCAGCACAAACAATTAAAACTTTAACATCTTCTTCAATAATCTTTCTTATTTTAGGGAAAAGTCTATGAATTCCAGCTATTCCAATATCATAGTATTTGATAACTTCACAACCGCCTTCTTGAGAGATAATTCTTGCTTCTTCAGCAATTGGAATATCTGAAGTGCCAGCACTTATCAATCCTATTTTATATCTAAAATTTTCTTTTTTTTCTTCTTTTTTAAGGATTAGAACCTTTCCTTTTTCGTTGTAGTAAGAATTAAAGTCCTCTATATTTGGAACATCTCCAACCATTCTTTTATAAACATCATTTTCTAACTTTGTGACTATTAGTTTATTTTTATCATCCTCATCCTCAAGATAACTTAAAATAATTAACAACAAATCAGAATAAGTTTTACCTTTTGCTAAAACTGCCTCTGGAAAGCCAGAACGATATTTTCGAGAAAGATCAAAATTAGCTATTTCTTCAATTTGTTTGATGTTATTAATCTTCAAAAGCTTTTCTGCTTCATCAACACTAATTTCTCCATCCATTAATTTTTTTAATATATCTTTCAAACTCATCCCTCTAAAATCCAATTTTTGATTAAATCATAGTACCTCAATGAATAAAATAATTTAACTATAAATAAATATTTGATTTTCCGTTGTTATCAAGGATAATTTAGAGGAATTTATTCCTCGTTTTATTTTTTCGTTTTAAAAAGTTTGTTCTAATGTTATAAATTGTTCATCATAAGTAAAATATTTATAAGTTAAAGTATATTATTATAATCTATTAACGTAACCATTAAATATAAAAAATTTTTGTTTTTTCTATACTTAAGAATTTTTTTAATCAAACTTTTCAGGAAAGTTTGTTTATAGGAGCTGTGAATAAGTGAGATTAAATAAACTACCAAAAGAACAAGTAATCCGTAAATCTAATGTTTCAATTACATCTGTAAAGACAAAAAAAGAGGCAAAAGCTGTTGTTATTAAAGAAGCTGGTTTTCCATTTAAATTACCAGTTATGGATGTCTCAAATTTAGAAGTTAGCAACAAAGAACTGTTTGAAATTTATGCTAAAGAACAATGGATCGGGTCTCTTGTCGTAGAAGGAAATTATCTTTTTGATCAAAGAATACTTCCAGATTTTGCTTTTAAAATCATAACCGCATATCCAAATAATTCTGTTATTGGTGAAAATACTTCAATTGTTTTTTTAAGTGATGATAACAAGAAAAATGATATAAAGGTTAGATCAGATCTAAGCTTAGATGACGTTGTAGGTCAGGAAAAAGCTAAAACCAAATGTAAAGTTATTATGAAATATCTTAAAGATCCAGAAAAATTTGCAGATTGGGCTCCACGAAACATATTATTTTATGGGGTTTCAGGTACTGGTAAAACAATGCTGGCTAAGGCACTTTCTAACGAGCTTGATGTTTCATTGTATCTAATTAAAGCAACAAATTTAATTGGTGATCATGTAGGAGATGGTGCATCTTCAATACATGATCTATTTGAAAAAGCAGGGAAAAATTCACCCTCCGTTATATTCATTGATGAAATCGATGCCATTGGACTTCATAGAAAGTACCAGTCTATACGAGGAGATGTATCAGAAATCGTAAACGCTCTTCTAGCTGAAATGGATGGAATATCCACTAATGATGGAATTGTTACAATTGCAGCAACTAACAATCCAGAACAATTAGATTATGGAATTAGAAGCCGATTTGAAGATGAGTTCGAGTTCACACTCCCAGATGAAAAAGAAAGAATAGCCATTTTTAATAAATACATGGATACCTTACCAATAGCTATTAAACCAACAGCTAAACAATTAGCTAAATTAACCAAAGGATTTTCAGGAAGAGACATAAAAGAAAAAGTCCTTAAATCTTCATTTCATAGAGCAATCTCAGAAGAGTCTGATGAAATCACAAATGAACACGTGAAATATGCTTTAAGTAACTACTACAGAGAAAATGACTCACCAAAGAATATGTTTGCATGATTCAATATATTGTATTTCAAATACAAGTTAAACATCAAAAATACATTTGACCACTTCTATAATCTCATGGTCCTCATTTTCAGCAGATCTTTTAATGTTTTTAGATATGTTATGGAATATTTTATTTACAATGGATTTTGAAAAAGCATCGATGATCTTCTCATGATCACGACTTGGATGGATCTTGGAAATAGCCTTCTGGGTTTCATTTTGACGAATATCTTCCATGGACATCCTTATTTTGAATAAAAGTCCTTCAACATCCATAACCCTAAAGGAGTTTTTAAGTAACCTAAACTCTTCTAAAATAATCTTTTCAGCTTCATCAGCTTCTTTTTCTCGTTTCATTTTATTTTCGTTGGCTATTTCTCTTAGATCATCTATGTTAAAAAGTTCAACATTTAAATCAACAACATCTTGAGCTATATCTCGAGGATTTGCTAAATCTATCAAAATAACAGGAGAGTCCCTTTCGTTACACGTGTATTTTTCAAGTCTTTCCTTAGTCAAAATCAGGTGTGGAGAACCTGTGGCACTTATAATCAAATCAGATTTAGATATGTAATTATTTAATTCATCAAATGAAATAGCCTTCCCATTTAAATCTTTAGCAAGTTCAACGGCTTTATGGTATGTTCTATTTGCAACTAAAATGGCCTTTAGGTTTTTCGCAGACAACGCTTTAGCAACTAAACTTCCCATTTTACCTGCACCAATTACAAGAACACATTTATGTGTCAAATCATCACAATGTTGCCGTGCCAAATCAACAGCCGCAGAACCGATAGAAACCGATCCTCGATTAATTCTTGTTTTAGTTCTAACGATTTGTCCTACATGGATCGCCTTAGTAAAAAGAGTTTCTAAAACTTTACCACAATGTCCCTCTTTTTTGCCTTGATTTAAAGAGTTTTTCACCTGACCAAGTATCTGATCCTCTCCGATTATCATTGATTCCAATCCAGAAGTCATTCTAAGAAGATGAATTATTGCAGAATCACCAAATTCAATGATCAAATCTTTGTTCACACGACCTAATAGTCGATTGTCTAAAAAGCATAAATCCGTATTTATATAATACTCATCTCTATTACAAGTAGATATTTGAATATATTCCTTGACATTGAACCGATTTTTAAACTCATTAAACAGATCGTTAAGTTCAGCTGATAATTTTTCTAAAGCTTCCATATCAGCTATAGTGTAATCTACTCTAATATTTATTATCATTGATTAATACACACCCAAATACAACATAATATCATATTTAAACTTTTATCTGTAGTTCATCAATTCTGAAAGAACGTACCTTTTTGCCTCTTCCAAGTTCTCTTCTTCAATTAAGTTTTTAACGTTGTCATCATTGAAAACTTCGTACAACATTTCTCTTCTTTCTTTTTGATTTAACTTCTTTTCTTTTAAAACATTTCTAACGTATTCCTGTAGTTCTATTTGCAAAATATCTACGGAATTTATTGCTTTAGATATTCTTTTTCTAAGTTCTTTTGCAACTAATGGACTTTTTCCATGAGTATAAATTGAAATTTCAATGTTGGCCACGTTAAATTTAGTAGGAACTATAACATTCCCTTTTTGAGGAAAATCAGCACGATTCAATAACTTATTCTCCGCCATTAAACTAAGTTCTTCATTTAATTTATGGTTTTCACTCGCTACAACGACCAAATCAGACCAATCAACCACCTCTCTCAATTCATTTAAAACGTTGTCAACGTCATGTTTTAAATCTATTTTTTTTAATGTAGCTCCTTTTTGCTTTAATTTTTCTGATAAGATAGTTCCAGCCATTATAACCTCACTTCCAGCATCAAGAAACCTTTCAGCCCTTCTAAAACCAACTTCTCCTGATCCCAACACAAAAACTTTTTTATCTTTCATTTTAATAAAAAGTGAAGTCCATTCCATTATATAACCCATTAAACGATTATCCAATTAATTTAAAAACTTATCCTAAAAAACTCAATTTTGGTGTTGTTTGGTTTACAGAAAATAAACATATTTTAATCGGAAGAAGAAAGTAATATAGCTAGTTTAATTTAAAAATTAAGTATTTATTTTCAACTACAATTTCAATAAGATAATTTAAAGTGATTTCAATTAAAATAATATCTTTTAATCAATTAAAATTTTCATTAATCCATTCTCCATCAATCATGATAACAATCCATTTATTTTTAATTTAATATAATCTTTTTTGTTATCTCATCAATTCATCTTTTTTAGTTATTTCCTATTTCATCGTAGAAGTTATCGAAAAGGTTCTTTATAATCGATCTTTCATTTTCAAGGTTAAGTATTTTAAAATATATGCAATACTATCGTGTTTTTTTCTTTTTTAATGATTATTAAATAAAATTTGATTGGAATAATAAAAGTATCTGTTCAAGATTAACTATATAAAGATAGCAAGTTCATTAACTTCCAACGTACCTCTTAGTTTACAAGTATTCAGATAATCTTTTCATCCTTTTTAACATATTTGGATGGGTTGAAAAGACTTCAAAGGCCTTTTCTTTAGTACCAACATGAATTTTCCTATATTTTAATTGAGCCAATTCAGAGGCAGAGATATCTCCATTGTTATCCGTATCAAGTTGAGAAAGTTCACGAATATCAAAGTCAGTATTTCCAATATCGTTTAAAAAGAATGCTGATGTTCCTTTAACTTTCTTAACCTCATCTTTATCAACCTTTGAAACACCATAAACTAACTTATAAAGGGCAGAAGCTAATTTATCAGGTGAATTTCCATACTCAACACTTCCTTGATCAGCGTAGTACTCTCTTGTTCTTGATATGAAAAGAACCAATAATTGCCCAATGAAATAAGCCATCAATGCTAAAGCACCAATTATTGCACCATTATTATTTTCATTATCTCCTCTACTAAATATAAAAGACATTCCAATGTAGTAACAAACCATCGGAATCATACTGACCACAGTCATTACTATCATGTCACTATGTTTAATATGAGCTATTTCATGACCTAATACAGCCCTAATCTCATCTTCTCTGAGAATATTTAACATCCCTCGTGTAATACAAACTCTTCCATCCTTTTTTGTTCTTCCAAATGCAAATGCATTAGGAATACTAATTTCTGAAACTCCAACTTTTGGTTTGGGAATGTTTGCGATTTTTGCTAAGTCCTCAACAATTCTATGAATATCAGGAGCCTGTTCTTCACTAACGTACTTAACTCTCATAGAAAACTCAACAATCTTTGGACTAACCAAGTACTGGATAACCATAATGGCTATTCCCATAACGGCGTACATCTTGAAAAATACTTGATGGAAAATTAAAGTTCCTACAACCATCAATATAACGTACACAATTCCAAATAATAGTGCCATCGCTAAAAATAATCTTAATTTAAGTTTCCACGTATTTGATATCATCAATTAACACCTCATATCTATCAATAGTACATATAACAGAAGTTTTTTATATAACAGAAGTTTTTCAAAAAAAAAATTATTTTTATTAAAATATAATCCTAAACATAATATTCTCTATAAACGATGCCAAAATAGCCACTAAAATAGCTATTATTATCTTATATTGCTGTTTTATTAATTTAATATCTGATTCAATATGTTTCAAATGATTAGTTTCAATTTTAATAACTCTACCATCTAAAACATCCATTCTTTTACTCAAATCATACTTCAACTCTTTACTATCATTTCTTAGATCCCTTTGATCTTCTTTTAACTCATCTAATTTTCGTATTGTTATGACAATTTAAATTTCATGATACTTTTATATGACGAAGATTTCTATAAACCCAATATTTCAAAATTTTTTAATTATGCTTTAAATTTAAGCGGAAAATAAATTTAAGAAAATCAAAGATTTATTCATTAAATGAATTTAAGAGAGTCTTTGATTCTCTGTTTCTAACATTAAGCATTTAAGTTTTCCTAAGTTCAC
>JAITEE010000079.1 GCA_031282205.1 Candidatus Methanovirga aequatorialis
AATAACCCTACCTCACAGAAAAAAATATCAATTTAATTAAAGATTTATCAATTTTAATTCTAATACCAACGATTGCAAATGTAAAAATAAACTCTAAAATCAAAAAACTAAAAAAAAAAATACAAAAAAATCATTAAAAAAATCGAAAATTAAAAATTAAAAATAAATTGTTACACACCCTATAAAGAGTCGTGGTCAAAAATCGTTTCACTAAAATTTTGAATTTCTTTATTTTAAATTTAATCGTTGAAATCACATTAAAATTTAATTTAAATTTTTATTATAACTATATTCTTATAATTAGGATAAATTCATGGATGAAATAAAATTTAAATAGTAAATATTGGAATTAAATTTAGCAAAATCTTTAAAAATTTGATTTTTGGCCACGACTCAAAAGGTTATTGAAGACTTTGCAGATATCTAAAATTCGTAATCCTAAATTTTCTGTTATACTATAGTGATTATGGAAAAGTATTTAAATAATAAGATTCATATCTTTATATAATCATTGGGGTATGAATATGGTTGGAAAAATACAAAAAGAAGTACATAAGCATATTAATGGAAAAAAATTAAATAAATATATTAATAAACTGGAAAAAGAAGCAAGTGTATTGAGAAAGCTTTATTTTATAAGATATTTATATAAAGGAAAAAAAATTGATGTTGCATGTAAAAAATGTGGAATAACGCTGCCAACAGGTCATAACTGGCTTGATAAATGGAACGAAGAAGGATATGATGGTTTATATCCTAAATATTTTAATGGAGGTCGACCTTCGAAACTATCTCCAGAGGACAAAGAAAAATTCAATAAGATTCTTGAAAAAGAAGATTATTTGACAACAAAAAAAGTATCTAAAATACTAAAAGATGAATTTAACATTGAATACAGCATAAGTCAACAATCAATCGTTTTAAAATCCTTAGGTTTTCATTTATAGTAAACTTTATCAAATATATTCCAAAAAGACCAAATAATGCCGAAGAATTGCTAAAAAAAAACTCTCTCCTGTAAATTTAGATAATGATATTTTAGTTTTTTTTTAGACCAAACAGGATATCAAAATCGTTTTAATTCTGGAAAACTTTGGTTTAAGCCTGAATTAAGAAAAAATATAATTATTAGAAATCCTGATAGATTAAAAATTAGTGCATTTGGAAGTTTTTCTCCAAATGGAAGAAGCATCTTACAATTTAGAGAAACTTCAAAAACATTAGATATGATGACATTTTTGTGTGAAACTCGCAAAATTAATTTAAATAATGAAAATACAGAATATAATTTGCAATTACTTTTGAATAAATATTATAACTCTCAAAAAAAAATGTTGTAAGTCATTATGAAAGTCTTAAATATTATGATAAAGATATTATAAGTTATTTGACTGAAAATAAAATTGATAAAATTAGAAATAAGTTAACAAAAATGGAAAACGACTATAATTATCTTTTTGAAACTTTTTACACAATGCTGTTATTAAAAATATAACTAAAAAAAATTTTTTCGGGACAGTATTTCCTGATAAGTTGAAGAAATTATTTAAAACATGTTAAATGAGTTGTAACATTTGTGGCATTACACATTAAGCGATGAAATGACAGAATAATAAAAAATGTAACAGAATTCACAAAAAATATCAAATACTCAAAAAATTAGGCACCATCATGTGAATTCTTTACAATGTCAATTATTTTATTAGAAGAACTATTGTCATGACAATTTAATTTTAAATAGTTATATTGTTGAAATTACAGGAATAATAAATAGTAAAATAAGCTGGAATTCACAAAAAAACGCAGATGAAAATATTATCAAAATATTATGTTTGAATTAAACAATAAGAATTAAGTTGTCTTAACACTATAGTGATAACTGTAATGTTTATGGATTGTTAACTTAATTATTTTTTATAAAAATTCTTTAAATTAAATTTAATAGATTATATTGATGTTTTATAAATTGATAAACTTTTCAGCTATGACTATAAGACCTTGTGTATCAACATTGTTTATTCATAAAACCATATTTTATTTAGAGGAGAAGATAGATGACTAAGTTTTTTATTTCGTGTGCATTACCTTATGCTAATGGGCCATGTCATTTGGGACATTTAAGGTCTACCTACGTTCCTGCCGATATATTTGCACGATTTAATCGAATGATTGGAAATGATGTCTTATTGGTTTGTGCTACTGATGAGCATGGAACTCCAATAGCTGTTAAAGCAGATAATGAGGGGAAAAAACCTATTGAAATAGCTACAAGGTATCATAGAAGAATAGTTAAAGACCTTGAAATCTGTGATATTAGTATTGATAATTTTTCACGAACGACAAATAAGACCCATTATAAAATAGCTCAAGACTTCTTTTTGGATCTCTACAACAAGGATCTTATTTATGAGAAGAAAATAAAACAGCTGTATTGTTATTACTGTGGTAAATTTTTACCTGATCGTTATGTTGAAGGCACATGTAGATTTTGCAACAGTCCAGGTGCAAGAGGAGATCAATGTGAGATTTGTGGAAGACATTTGGATGTGGAGGATCTCGTAGATCCTAAATGTTTAACCTGTGGAAAAACACCTGAGATTAAGGAATCGAATCACTACTTTTTCAGATTAAGTAAATTTCAAAGAGAAGTTGAGAACTACGTATACAGCAACCCTAATCTGCCCAACAACGTTAGAAATTATTTGAAAAACTGGTTAAAAGATGGTTTGAAGGATTGGATTTTAAGTAGAGATATGGATTGGGGTATTCCCATCCCTTTAAAGGGCAGTCAAGGAAAAATCATATACGTTTGGGTTGAAGCATTAATTGGTTATATATCCTCTGCCACTGAATGGTCCAGGAAAACGGGAAAATCATGGAGAGAGTACTGGGATGATACGGTTCTTCATTTCATTGGTAAGGATATTATTTATCATCATGGGATCTTTTGGCCTGCAATGTTAGATGGATACGGTTGTAAAAATCCTGATAACATTGTTGCTGGTGAATATCTATCCTTAGAAGGTAGAAAAATGTCTACAAGTCAAGGATGGGTCATTTGGGTGAAAGATTTTATTGAAGATTTTGATTCTGATTTACTTAGATACTACCTTACAATTACAGCACCATTAAACAAGGACATGGATTTTTCATGGGATGATTTTGGAAGAAGAGTGAATAATGAGTTGGCGGATGTTTTAGGAAACTTCCTCCACAGAACATTTACATTCACCAATAAATTCTTCAATGGTAAGGTTCCAGAACTTTTTGATTTGACTGAAGAAGATAAAAGATTTAAATCACTGATTGAAGACTTAGGCGTTGAAGTAGCAAACTCAATATCTAACTTTAAGTTTAGGGATGGTCTTGTGAATATACTTAAAATAGCTAAAGAAGGGAATAAATACTTTGATCATCAAAAACCATGGCAATCTGTCAAAGATGATCATGAAAAGGCTTCTAATTGTCTTCATTTATCCAACCAACTCTCTAAGGTTTTGGCTATCACCTTAAAACCTTATTTTCCAAATAAATCGACTGAAATTTTGGGCATTTTAAATCTTGAGGATACCAATGATTGGAATAGTTTGAAGGTGTTTTTAGAGGTTGGTCATGATATTAAAAAAGCTAAACCATTGTTTAGAAAGATTGATGAAGAAGAGATAGATAAAGAAAAAGAAAAACTTTATAAACTTGAAAATGAAGTTCATGATGGCTGTGATGATGATTTAAAAGATGGAAATAAGAACAAAGATGGAGGCAAGAATGAAAAAAATAATAAAATGGAGTATGGTGCCATGGATGTAATAAGTATTGATGATTTTGCTAAATTGGATCTAAGAATAGGTAAAGTGCTTGAAGCAGAGAAAATTGAAGGTTCTGATAAGTTATTGAAGTTAAAAGTTGATATTAAAGAGAAAAAACTTCAAGTTGTTGCGGGCCTTGGTTTAAAATATTCTCCAGAACGGTTGATAGATAAAAAAGTCACAGTTTTAGTTAATCTAAAACCTGCGAAGCTATTTGGAGTTAAATCTGAAGGAATGATCTTGGCCACAGAAAATAGTGCTGAAATTATAAGTCCTTATGAGGCCGAAATTGGTGAGAAGATCATGTAAATCAACTTTATAAAACGAAAAATCGAAGATTTGTTAACGAAGTGAATTTAAGAGAGCTTCACTCTCCGTTATTCATGATATGAATTTAAAAAAAACTTGTTTTCCGCTTCCTAAGTTTTTCTCAGCAAAAAATTTAATCAAAATGGTTTGATTAGTTTACACCTTTGCCAAATCTGGAATGACTATTTTAAATCTTTTTTTTTAAGGACTCAAGAGGTGGACAAAAGTCTAAATTTTAAAATTAAAAAGCTCTAAAAATTCTTTAATTTAGAAAATAAGAAAATTTTTTCTTAAAAAAATTAGTTTTGGCCACAACTCGACTCGTTATAAAAATTATTTCAAATTTTGAATTAAAAAGATCACAGCGATCATTTAAAAAATTAATAGAATATTAATTCATTTTTTTTGAATTTCTTAAAAATAAGATGTTGAATACTGTATTGGAATTTCAATGACTATAAACAGGGTACATGTGAGCAGATGGATGAATCTATATTAATTACTGAGGCAGAAAAATATTTAAAGGAAATAAAGAAGGAAATAATTGATTTAAACCATATTTCTAATTTTTCAACATTAAAAGTAGTCTACCTTAGATTTAAGAACAGATTAGAGAAATTACAAAAACTGAAGTCCGACATGGAAATAAAAGACTTTGTTTTCCCTTATCGTTCTTTATCGAAATATAGAATAAGAGGATACGTTTCCCCATATCGATCTTCATCAAAAAATCTTTTCAATACTCAAACAAATGACAAAATAAACTATGAGGAACTATTTGAAAATAATAAACATACTCAAATTTATAGAATGAAGGCAAATTCCAAAAAAAATATTTTTAATCGTGTAAAATCAGCTATTAGTTCTCATAAGATAGCAATTGGATATTTTGAAGAATTTGCAGTTATAAAATGTGAGAAATGTTCTAAAACTTATAGAGTATATGATTTTTTTAAATCGTGTGACGATAAATGTAGCTGTTCATCGAAGACCTTATCCATTGAAGTTCTTGAAAATGGAGTTCATAGACTTGAAGTTATTAATTACCTTCCTTTATCAGGAAATTACATGGTTTTATTATCCCTGTTGAATGACTGGGAAAGAGAATCATTTAAAAAGATTTTGAAATATTTAAAGCAAACAAAAAATAGTGGTGTAAAAACTGTTTCTGTAATGATAAAGTTTAAAAAAAATGATAGATGGGTTAGAAAAAGGATCAATTTAGATTCTGAATATAGTGAGAGTTATGAAGATAAAATCAGAGAAGACTATGGTAGTGATGTGAGAATTGAACTTCTACAGTTTCATAGGTCAAAACCAACAAGTATAATAGATGAAAAACACACAAGATATGCTTTGGCACTAGGCTATGCTGGATACTGTCAAAAATTAATAGATGAAAACAAGAAATCAATTTTTAGTCGTTATATTAAGAACTTTGAGACTTTAGAAGAGTACGATAAAATAGTTGCAGATGTAGACAATAGTGAACCTAAACTTCTCTTTGAATTTGATACCGTTGAAGAATGGAAAGAGTTTGAAATTGGAAAAATTCTTAAAAATAAATGTTTGATGGATAAAAAGGGAAATATTAATCATACACTATCCAAAGACATTAAAACTCGTGAAAAATTAGAAAAAAACCTATTTGCTCAAGTTGCACCTACATTGATCCTATGGGATATATTTAAGTTTCACATGACCAAATCAAATGATATGAGAAAGAGATATGAAGGCCCCAGTCCTTTTCCTTCTCTTAGAGGATATATTGATAGAAGGCAACGTGAAATATTCACTTTAATAAATAATGATGCTATTGAAGTTCTTAAAAAATATAACGATGAAAATATAACACAAATTAAATCCATGGACTTTATATTGCATAAGAAATTTAAGTTAGAGGAAAAAGTTAAAGGGATGAATATTAATATAAATCATGCTGCTTTAGGTGGAGCTATTATAGCTCATTATTCTGATTTGGATATTGATGATGTTTCTAAATTATTTTCTGTAAGTGAAAAGAGTGTTGAGATGGAGATGGAAAATTTAAGAATAGTTGAAAACCCAAAAACTCAAAGGTCTAAAGATTTCTTAAATAAGATAAGAAGGTAGAACCACTGGTTAACCATAGTTTTTTTTGCTCATAGTTTAAATTAGACGGTCTATCACCACTAAATTGGGGGTGTTGATCCATCTAAAATCTCATTTAAATTAATTTGAATCATACGCTATGGAACACTTGATAACGTACTGTTTTTTTAATGGTTTTAGAACGTGCAACAATTAATTTTTTTATTTTTTAAAATTTCGATTTTAATTTGGTTTTTTTTATTTTTTCTAATTTTGAGTCGTGGCCAAAAGTCGTTTCACTAAAATTTTGAATTTCTTTATTTTAAATATAACTATATTCTTATAATTAGGATAAATTCATGGATTAAATAAAATTTAAAGAGTAAATATCGATAAATTGTTAATTAAATTGATGTTAAACTTAATTTTGGCTTCTTTTTTCCTCTTTACCTCTTTTTTTTAGTTTCATGGATTTTTCCATTTCATCATTTGCTTTTTCTATTTTTTCTTCATTTTTTTTTTGGTGAATTTTATTTGTTCTAAATTTTGCTCTTTTTTGTATACTTTTTGCAAGTTTTCTAACCTTTTTTAGAAGTAGTTAACTCTTCAGGAACTTTTTCTCCTCTTTTATCACCATATTTTTCATTTTTCTTCTTCATCTGTTTCTTGTGATTCTTTTAAGTATTTCCTGGTTAGTTTCACTGCATTTTCATCAACTGAAGAATTAGAAGAAGCATTAGCTTTAATAGTGGTTCCATCAAGAGCGATAGTATTTAAAGTAACCATTCCAGATTCTTTTGCCATAGCAATAGTTAAAACTATTATGTCTTCAATTAATTCACTGCATTCACTTTTAAAATCTGATATAGTATGATATTTAGGAGTATCTCTCCTAGCAAGATATATATAAGTTAGATTTTCATTTGCTAACCTTGAAATCTTCTTTGCAGATGTAATTCCATCTGTAAAAGCCATAACAACTATTCTACAGAGCATTTCACGAGGATATGCCTTACAACCAGGATTATTTGCATATTTTTTTAGTGTATTCACTAAAATCAATTTCATTTATTACTTTTTCAACAAAAATAACATATATGATCTTTGGGAATTAAGTTAGTTAATCTTTGTGGAACTAAAAGTTCCTGACCAATTTTATCTTCTCTTAAAACCATTTATATCTAAACCCCATATTATTTTTAATTATATAAGATTATTATTCATACGACTTTGATTTTCCATACGAATAAACTGGTAAAAGACTTTTTTAACAATTTTAAAAGCTACAATATAGTAATATTTTATTAACTCTATTATCACGTATATTAAATTTTTGGTTTGTTAATACTTAATATGTGATCCCGTCATACTTAACATGATTTCTAAAAAGTCAAAATTTTGTTTATTCTTTTGGAGATGCCATTTTTTTTTGTAAGAAGTGTTGGGGGGTTGATTTTAGTTTGAAAAATGAAAAATGGGGTATTTTTAGGTCATATCAACATCGTCGATACGAACCTTTATATATGCACTACTACATATTATAGTTACACGTAGTGTGTTGTAGTGAAATGGTAGTATTAGAAGGAGGGTGATCATAAAACACTCATGAATTTTTCGTATGGATCCTGTAATGAATAAAAATGGTTGTGTGCAGTACTATATAAATAAGAGTTGATTTTTAAGGTTTGCACACAACTTCAAAAAAAAAAATAATCATTTAAATGCTTTTTTAGCATGATTTAAGTAATGAGGGTGATTGTATGAATCCTGTTAATGAGTAAAGTTGCACTCTTTGTGAAATACAAGTTTAATATAAATAAAATCAAATAAAGGTGATAATATGAAAATCTATCCTGATTGGCATTTGGCATGGTGGTAAAAAAAAATCCTATTATAAATAATTATACGGTCTTTTTATTTTTTTTTACGTATGGAGAGATGGTCAAAACTCTTTTTGTATGTGAATTTTTAGATAGGAGGTCATAGTTTCCATTTAAATAAAAATGGTCAAAACCTTCTTTTTAAAATTTTTGTCTGTCTTTTTTTAAATTT
>JAITEE010000005.1 GCA_031282205.1 Candidatus Methanovirga aequatorialis
TAATGTTTATCAATTATTAATTTAATTATTTTTTATAAAAATTCTCTAAATTAAATTTAAATAGATTATATTGGATATTGATATTTTATAATTGACAAACTTTACCAAAATCATTATAAAATGTTATTAGGGTAATCAATATAATTTAATGTTATAATATAATTAATATCTAAAACTTCAATCATTTATTATATTGATTCTTAATAATATAAATACTTTTCTATCCTGTAGGCATGCTAAGTTTATTCATCGATCTTCAAACTTATCGATCCTTCAAAACTTGAAATAATTTTTTCATTAATTTCTCATTCATGAATTGGAGTCTAATATATATTTAACATAGACCAATATCTATTTATTATACAATTAAAATAAATAATTGTGCTATATCAATATAATATGTACAGTAGTAACTTAAATAGTTACGCCTAATTTTAATAAATTTAATATAACCTTTAATAAATTTAATATAATCATTATCTTTTAATTAATAAATCCTTATTTTAGTAGAGTGAACGATCGTCTTCGATAGTGTATCATAAATCTTCGATAGTGTATCATAAAAAAATAAATTAATATATTGAATTTGATAACGTGAGATGTGGTCAAAACTAATTTTTTTTAAGAAAAAATTTTCTTATTTTCTAAATTAAAGCATTTTTAGAGCTTTTTAATTTTAAAATTTAGACTTTTTTCCACCTCTCAACGTTCTTAAAAAAAAATAAATTTTCTTAAAGTTATACTTAATCAATATAAATTCTTTTATAATATAAAATGATTATTTTTAATTAATATGATTTTAAAATAAATATTTTTATAGGGTTAAAATTAAAATAGAGAAAATCATAGATTTTCTAACTCTTTAAATCAAAGATTCAAAGAACAATGAATATCAACAATAAGAATTCAATTGAAAAAAGAATTCAATTGAAAATTTAAGAACTCTTTCAAAATGACCATAAAACAATATCAGCAACGATCATTCAATAATAGAGTTAAAATCATATATGATAAGAGAATCAATATTAACCAACAAATTCAGTTATGGAGACGTTCTATGCAAGATTTAGTAGAAAATTTAGAAAAATATTCTATTAGTGTAAAAAGTGAAATCAACAACTTCCTCTCAAATATAAGTCCAAATAATCTTAAAAAAGCTTCCATATACCTTACTGAAAGTAATGGTAAGATGTTAAGACCAACTTTAGCTATTATAATCTGTGAAGCCTTTGGAGGTAGTCAAAAAAATGCCATAAAAACAGCCGCAGCAATTGAACTCATACATACCTTTTCACTTATCCATGATGATATAATGGACAAAGACGCTATTAGAAGAGGTAAACCATCAGTCCATAAGGTTTGGAATGAAAACATAGCTATCTTGGCTGGAGACACCTTATTCTCCAAAGCATTTGAACTCATCTCCTCTGCAAAAGATGACGTTAACTCGACAGACCATATTCATCAAACAATAGCCACCATATCTGACGCATGTGTTAAAATATGCGAAGGTCAAGCGTTGGATATAGAATTTGAAAAAAATTTCGATATTAAAAAAGATGAATACTTAGAGATGATTTTTAAAAAAACTGGTGCTTTAATGGCTGCTGCTACTAAATCAGGGGCAATAATAGGTGGTGCAAATCAAAAAGAAATAGAAACCATTTATGAGTATGGTAAACTCATTGGTTTAGCTTTTCAAATCCAAGATGATTACTTAGACTTAGTTGGTAGTGAAGAAACTTTAGGTAAACCAGTTGGCAGTGATATTGTCAAAGGAAAAATGACAATAATCATTCTCCACACACTTGAAAATGGAAATCCAGAGGATAAAGAAAAATTAATAAACATTTTAAAAAATGGTAAGGAAGACGACATATCCGAGGCGTTGAACATCTTAAACAAATATGAATCACTAAAGTACGCAGGTGATTTAGCAAAAAAGTATGTTGATGATGCTAAAAAGTTGTTAAACATATTGGATGACTCGCCATCTAAAAAGTTATTACTCTCAATTGCAGACTTCGTTATAAATCGAAAAAAATAGTTCCCAATCAGAAAATAATTCATGTTAAAGCATTTATCAACAGGCGATAACAAATGGTAAAATATATCATTGAAACAAAGGACATCACCAAGTACTACGACAATTTCAGAGCTGTAAATTCTATAAACTTAAAGGTTCCTGAAAATTCAGCATACGGAATATTAGGTCCAAATGGTGCAGGAAAAAGTACATTAATATCCATGCTATGTACAATATTTTCACCCACACAAGGAACCGCCATCGTTAATGGTTACGATATAGTTAAAGAACCTCACAATGTTAGGAAATCAATTGGTATTGTTTTTCAAAGTAGAGCATTAGATGATATTTTAACTGGTCGAGAACATCTTGAAATGCATGCCGCTCTATACGGCGTTAAGAAAGACATTCGCCAAGATGCAATAAATGATATTTTAGACTTAATAAATCTTAAAGACAAAATCGATGAAAAAGTAAAGAATTACTCTGGAGGAATGAAAAGAAAACTTGAAATAGGACGAGGATTAATTCATCGACCTAAAGTTTTATTTTTAGATGAACCAACCTTAGGTCTTGATGTTCCAACACGAGAAAATATCTGGTCATACATTAAAAACTTAAAAAACACGACAGATATCACGATCCTCTTAACCACACATTATCTCGAAGAAGCCGACGGTTTATGTGATGAGATAGCCATTATCGATCAAGGAGAAATTGTGAAATCCGACTCTCCAAGTAACTTAAAAAATGAACTAAAAATAGATACCATAATATTAAAAAGCCTTGAAAATAACAAATTAAAAGATATTCTTCAAAACCAGGATTTCGTTAATGAACTAAAATATGATGGTTCTGAAATTCGTCTTTCAGTTGATAAAGGAGCCAAACTAATTCCAAAAATTGTTCATATTGCAGAAACCAACAACATAAACGTTGACTCCATTGAATTAAAACAACCAAGTTTAGAAGAAGTGTTCATCAAATATACAGGCTACAAAATTAATAAATAAAAAAAACGAAGGATAATTGAGATTTATGAGTGAACTTGAAGGTATATATCAGATATGGTTAAGAGAGGCAAAACGAACCGTTCGTTACAAATCGAGAGTTATAACCTCAATTATAACGCCTCTTATTTGGATTTTAGTTTTTGGAGTGGGTCTTGGTTCTACACTCAAAATAGGAATGACAGGAGGATATCAAGCTTTCATATATCCTGGAATAATAGCACAAGCAATACTTTTCACAACAGTATTGGGAGGTGTTGGAATATTAATGGACAAACAATACGGGATTTTAAAGGAAATTATGGTGGCCCCATTATCACGCCCATCAATAATACTTGGAAAAGCTTTAGGAATAAGTACAACTGCCATTATGCAGGCAGGAATCCTCTTACTACTTTCTTTCATTATCAACGTTCCGATGGATGTAGTCACATTTATTTTATCCATTTGTCTTTGTATGTTAATAGCCATTGGGTTCTCCAGTGTAGGACTGTTAATAGCTTCTTTCATGGAGAGTACAGAAGGATTTAACTTAATCATGACTTTTGTAGTTATGCCAATATTTTTCTTAAGTGGAGCATTGTTCCCAGTCACTGGATTACCAGAATGGTTAAATTTTATTGTTTACTTAGATCCTTTAACTTATGGTGTTGATGCTCTAAGAGGAGTGTTATTACACAGCTCCACCCTACCAATGCATTTAAATTTGATAGTGCTTACACTATTTGCAATAATCACGATAAGTCTATCTGCAATAGCCTTTACCAAAAAAGAACAAAATTTAATCTAAAACGTGCAACAAAATCCATTCAAACTTTTAGATAATACATTTTAAATTGTAGGGTGTTAGATTTTGAACAAAAATCAGAGTATGGTTTGACCGTTTTTACCATGTTTTGATGTTGTAAAAATCTTAGATCAACAGCCGAAATCTTAGATGTTAAATTAGACACTGTCCTCAGAAATTGAAAGAAGAAGATGAATTAGCTGTAACTAAATTGTTGAGAAAAATCAAAAGAAGTAGTTATAGATTAGTTATACTTATAGGATTAGAAACATCTAACATTCCACTCAATATTGAACACTTAGTTTCATCAATAAAAAAACACATTGCCATTTTTAAGATTAACAATATGTGTATTGTTGATTAATTGATATTCGCATCTTTTGGACGGTCAAAATATATTTGATAATGGTTTGGAATAGTATAAACTTCAGTTTTTTAGGAGTTTCAAACATAATAATCATAATATTTAGAAGATGTTATATAAATAATTTACTGTAAAAATAAAGAAAAAATAAAATTACAAAATATACGAACCACTATATTAATGATGTATTTAAATACTTGGTTTTATAAATATATTATAAATTTTCTTATAGGAAAAGATTTTAGGTTTTTTTAAATAAATTTTCTTATAGGAAAAAATTTTATAATTATTTAAACGAGTTATTATAAAAAAATATACTAATTAGGAATTAAAATGATTAAAAGAGAGTTATATTTAAATGAAATTAAGCCATTTATTAATAAACATTTCATTAAGGTTTTAACTGGAGTTAGGCGTTGTGGTAAATCAACAATACTTGAACAGATTATCATGCAGTTAAAAAAAGATGGAGTTAAAGATGAAAACATTATTTTAATAAATTTTGAGTTAGATGAGTATTTTAATATTAGAAGTGCTGAACAATTAAGAGAATTTATCAATAAACTTGTGAAAAATAATAATGAGAGGAAATACTTATTTTTAGATGAAGTACAAAAAGTTGAAAACTGGGAAGAACTTGTTAACTCTTATTTGGCTAAAGATAAATTTGATATTTATGTTACAGGATCTAATGCTAAACTTTTATCTGGTGAGTTGGCTACTTATTTAAGTGGTCGCTATGTTGAAATAAAAATTTATCCATTTTCGTTTAAAGAATTTTTAAAATATAAAGAGTTAAAAGAAAATATTAAATCAAATAAAAATTATAGGGATCTTTTTAGTGAATATATTAGGTATGGAGCTATGCCTTCCACATTAGGATTTAATGATAAGGAAAAGATTAAAATATTCAGAGACTTGTACAATTCAATAATTCTTAAAGATGTAGTTCAAAGAAATGAAATAAGAGATGTTGATTTGTTAGATAGAGTAGTTAGATTTACAATGGCTAATGTGGGACAACTATTTTCTGCAAAAAGCGTAGTAAAATATTTAAAAAAAGACAAAGTAAATATTTCAACAAAGACTATTTATAACTATTTATCATATCTTGTAGATGCATGTTTAATTAACAAAGTTAAAAGAGAAGATTTAGTTGGAAAAAAACTTTTAAATTATATAGAAAAATTTTATGTAGTTGATTTAGGGTTTAGACAATTACTTTATGGGCATAATGAAGAAGATATTGGTCAAACTCTTGAAAATATTGTATACAATGAATTAATTCGAATAGGATATGATGTGACAATTGGTAAACTCTATGATAAGGAAGTGGATTTTGTATGTAAAAAAGAGGATAAAACTATTTACATGCAAGTTACATATATTTTAGCAGAAGAAAGCACAATAAAAAGAGAATTTGAACCTTTAACTAAAATTGATGATAATTATTCTAAATATGTTTTTTCCATGGACGAATTTGACAGATCCAGACAAGGAATTAAACATATAAATATAGTTGATTTTCTAACTGGAGAAATAGAATTATAAAAAATAAATCAAAATGAATATTTTTTTAGTGATAATGAGAGGTGGTCAAAACTAATTTTTTTTAAGAAAAAATTTTCTTATTTTCTAAATTAAAGCATTTTTAGAGCTTTTTAATTTTAAAATTTAGATTTTTGTCCACCTCTCGATAATATGTTGGAATCAAAACTAAATGGAGAAAGTAAAGACCTCGAGTCGTGACCAAAACTCGTTTAACTAAGATTTTGAATTTCTTTATTTTAAATTTAATCGTTGGAATCATATTAAAATCTGATTTAAAGTTTTATCATGACTATATTCTTATAATTATAGGGTGTTAGAAATTTAGTGAATTTTCGAGCATTTTCCATGCTTATTTCATACTGTAGCATGATTCATATATATTAGAGTCTAAAAGTACACAGTATTTAATCGTGAAAATTGAAA
>JAITEE010000093.1 GCA_031282205.1 Candidatus Methanovirga aequatorialis
ATTTTAGCAAAATATTTATAAATAAATATCTATTTAATAAAATAAACTAACATTAAATGGTTGTTTTAAAAAAATTAAAATATTTTATAACGTTCAAAACTTGCAAACTTAACTTTCATACCTATAAATAAAAAATTTAATATTTTCTTCTAATTTTTTTGTTAAAAGCTTCCTTAGCAATTAAATAGTTTGATGTTCTTTTTCCAAAGGCCTTAGTCTTATTTTTCTTAATAGCTGCAAAAACATCATCGATACAATCTGCATCCACTTCAGTGTAACAGTCACCAATTGAATCAAGAAAATGGGAGTCACTTGAACCAAACTCGGGAATGTTGTTCCTATATGACAGCCTTTTTGACTTCATGTTGGAAAAACCTAAAATAAATCTTGCATTTAAAACCTCAATTCCATCAAATTTAATGGACTTATAATCAATTTTAGTCAGCAAACCATTTCTATAAATCGAGTAAGGATGAGGAATAATTGCAACACCACCTAAATCGTGTATTTTATCAATTGTCTCCTCTGGAGAAAGATCAGAAGGAATCAGTTTTTCAACTCCAAAACCTAAAATATGGCCTTTATTAGAACTAATTTCAATTGAAGGTATGACATCTATTCCTTCAATAGATTTAGATAATTCAATAGCTATTTTTGAACCTTTGATGGTATCATGATCGCTGACACCTATTAAATCCAATCCAACCTTCTTCGCCTGTTTAAGAATATCTTTAGGATTGCTCTGTGAATCCTTTGAATAAGAACTATGAATATGGGGATCTATTTTCATCATTTTATCAGCGATCCAATTTAAAATTTGACCAATTGAATTGTGCAAAAGTCTCTTAAAATACCCTTTTTAAAAATTAAGAATTCACTAACCATCGTTATTCATCCCATGAAAGCTTAGTTAAAATATATTTTTATAACTTCATTATTTATATCATTTACCCCCAATAGTCTCTGATCCCAAAAATTCATCTACGCCCTAGAATCAAAGATTTTAAAGACATGGTATTCTGTTTATCCCAATGACAAAAATCTACCAACAGAGCCAACATGACCTTTTTTTTCTTGAAAGTAAATTATATAAACGATCTTATGAAAAAAAGTTAGCATCAAATTCAAGAGTAGTTTTAATAACGTTCCTCATTAAGTTGAAGGAGTAAGTTATATTAAATGATACCAATGATGAAGTTGTAGCTGTGATAAAATGGAGATAACAGATGAAAAAATATTTAAAATTGCATTGTTTACGGCCCTTGTTGGAATTTTAGGAATGATAATATTTACTGGTGGTGTTGAATCAAAAGAAGTGAAGATAAAAGAAATTGGTAAAGCCATGATCGGTGAAAAAATAGCTATTAAGGGTGTTGTAGAGTCTGTAAAACAATCATCCTCAGGAAAAAGTTATTTTTTATCCATTAATGATGGTACTGGAAAAATTAATGTAGTTATTTTTGAATCCGCACTTTTAAAGCTTCAAAATAATGGGATAGACGTTAATAAATACGTTAAAGAAAGGGTTAAAGTTTTTGGTACCGTGACCGAATATGGTTCAGTGATGGAACTATCTCTAGATAGTTCAAACTCCATTAAAATAATATAAAAATATATAAAATAATCTTCTTATAAAATTAATAATAAAACAAAAGTTCAAATTAAGTTCAATTTTAATACAAATTTAATATACTTTAATTGATGATATAAGTTCAATATCGTGGCTATTTAAAGAGAGAGTTATAGATGTTTAAAAAATACTGTTGTGTACTAATAAAAACGTTTAGTTGATGGTGAAATATATGAGTGAAAGAAGACTGTTTGGAACATTTGGTGTTAGAAGAGTGGCTAATGAAGTTTTAAACCCTGAATTTGCATCTTTATTGGCTGCAAGTTATGGATCATTGATTGGGGGAAGAATAGCTGTTGGTGGGGATACAAGAACATCCACGCCCATGATAAAGCATGCGATAATATCTGGATTGTTATCTTCAGGTTGTGAAGTGGTTGACCTTGGGATTTTACCAACACCGACTGTTCAGTATGCAGTCCGTAATTATTATGACGGTGGAATAATTATAACAGCTTCCCACAATCCTCCCAAATATAATGGAATTAAATTTGTCGATAAATTTGGAATAGGAATTGATAGAGACATGGATCTATCCGTTGAAGAATTATATTTCAATGAAAACCCTAAGAGAGTAAGTTGGGACAAGATCAAACTCCTATATCAAGAAGATAAGATCATAGACGAATATATAAACGAGGTCATGAAAAGAGTGGATGTTAATGCAATTAAAGAAGCCAAATTAAAAGTGGTTGTAGATTGTGGATCAGGTGCAGGTTGTTTTACAGCACCGTATATATTTGAAAAACTTGGATGTGAAATAACAACCCTAAATGCTCAGCCAGATGGGTCTTTTCCAGGGAGAAATCCAGAACCAATTGAAGCTAATCTTCAAGATTTAATAACAATGGTTAAAGAACTTGGTGCAGATGTTGGAATAGCTCATGATGGAGATGCAGATAGAACCATTTTTATAGATGAAAAAGGAAACTTCGTGCCTGGAGATAAAACATTTGCTTTAGTTGAAAAACAGATGTTGAAAGATAACAATGGAGGTTTAATTGTAACAACAGTAGCAACATCTACAGCCATTTACGACATAGCCAAAGAGTATAAGGGTGAAGTAATATCCACCGCTGTTGGTGATCTTTTGGTGGCAAGAAAACTCCATGAAGAAGATGGTTTATTTGGTGGAGAGGAAAATGGAGGATTAATATTCCCAGATTTTGTATATGGGAGAGACGCAGCACTTTCAGCATCTAAAGTTTTAGAGATAATGGCCAAAGAGAAAAAATCACTTTCTAAATTAATTAAAACACTTCCAAATTATTTCAATGAAAAAATGAAAATTGAGTGTCCAGATGATATGAAAGAAGAGGTTCTAAAGAAAATATCTGAAGAAGTCTCTACATTAGGATTTAAAATAGACACCACAGATGGTGTTAAGATTTTTAAAGAAGATGGTTGGGTTATTATCAGACCGTCTGGAACAGAACCAATTTTCAGATGTTTTGCAGAATCAAAATCTAAAAAGGTTGCCGAAGAAATGGTTGAATGGGGGATTTCATTGATCGAAAAGTTTAACAAATAATCAAAATATAGATCAATAGTTTATTATTCAATATCGTTTTAGTCATTGTAAATCAAGTTCATAAAGGTGAAATAATGAAAGTTAATGATTCTGCCAAGATATTTCCTGGTGTACATGTAATTGGAGATGTTGAAATCCACGAAAATGTGTCAATATGGTACAACGCCGTTTTAAGAGGAGATTCTGGAAAAATTAAAGTAGGCAAAAATTCAAATGTCCAAGATAACTGTGTCATACATTCAACCGAAGGCTTTTCTGTATATATTCATGAGAACGTTTCAGTTGGACATGGTGCAATATTACATGGCTGTGAAATCCAGAATAACGTAATTGTAGGAATGAATGCAACCATTCTAAATGGAGCTAAAATAAATAAGAATTCTATCGTTGGTGCAGGAGCGTTAATAACAGAACATAAGGAGTTTCCAGAAAAAAGTTTGATTTTGGGTTCTCCAGCTAAGGTAGTAAGAAAACTAGATCCTGGGGATATTGAATCAATCACAGAAAACGCCAATGATTACGTGAAATTAGCGAAAGAATATGAATAGTCTATGATAATTTTGTAGTGTTTAAGGGATTTCATGGATGTTAAAGAAACGATTAAAGACTTAGATAGCTATATTCCTGGGAGATCACAAGAAGAAATAGTTAAAGAGTTCAATTTAGATAAGAATGATATTATCAAATTAGGTTCAAATGAAAACCCGTGGGGTTCTTCAAAAAAAGCAGTTGACGCCATTGAGAAAAACCTTAATCAGATCAACAGGTATCCTGAAACTGATTTAAAAAACCTCAAAAAATTAATAGCCGATTATTCCAACACCAAAGTAAAAAATGTGATTGTCGGTGGGGATGGAGCAGATGAAATTATAGATATTTTAGCAAAAACTTTCATTGAAAAAGGAGATGAGTTCATTGTCCCAATACCAACTTACACCTACTATGAATTTAGTTTAAAACCTTATGGGGCGATTCCTATATATGGTAAATGGGATCTAACCACCAATAGTTTAGATGTTTCCTCTATTTTAGAGTCTATCTCATATAAAACAAGAATAATATTTCTCTGCTCACCTAACAATCCTACTGGAGGAATGATTCCTAAAAAAGATATTGAAAGGATTTTAAAAGAAACAGATGTCTTAGTCGTTGTTGATGAAGCCTATGTCGAGTATTCTGACAACGATAATGTCGATTTAATAGATAAATATCCCAATATTTGTATTTTAAGAACTATGTCTAAAGCCTTAGGACTTGCTGGATTAAGAGTAGGCTATGGTTTATCAAATCCCGTGGTTATAGAATTTATGCATAGAGTTAAACCAGTTTTTTCCCTAACAAGACCATCGTATATAGGTGCATTAGAAACTTTTAAAGATAACAAATTCATAGAGACGTCTATTTCAAAAGGAATTGAAAGTAGAGATTACCTCCATAGTGAACTTTTAAAAATTCCAAATTTAAAGGTTTATGAATCTAAATCAAATTTTATATTGGTTAATATTAAAAAAACAGGATTAACAGCCGATGAACTATCAAAAAAACTTTTAAAAAAAGGTGTTATTATTCGGGATTGTAGTTCTTTTCAAGGTTTAGATGAGTATTGGATCAGGGTTAGCATTGGAACGTTGGATGATGATAAAAAGTTTATAAGCATTTTAAAAGACGTTTTATTGGATTAAAACCGTAGAATGAATATGAATCTTGGAACAACAATTATTTCATCAATAGAATTTCAGGGAAAAATATCTCTTGTAATATTCATGGCTAAATGTCCATTGAAATGTCCATTTTGTCATAACTGGGAGTTAATTAATAAAGGAGAAGATGTATCATTATCTGAAGTATTTAAAATCATTGATAGTGATGTCGATTACATTGATGCCGTTGTTATTTCAGGAGGAGAACCTTTATCTCAATTAAATGATTTAAAAAAGATATTAATCTATTCAAAATCTCTTTTATTAGAAACAAAACTTGATACAAGTGGAATTTATCCAGATAGATTAGAAGAGGTTGTAGGTTTAGTTGACTATATATCCATTGATGTTAAAGCACCATTTAACAAATATAAAGAAGTGACTGGTGCAAATATTGGTGAAAACGTGAAAAAATCCGTTGAAATAGCCAATAATGCCAAAAATACCTATGTCGAATGTAGAACAACGTTTGTTCCATCACTACTTTCTCCAGAAGATATCGAAGAAATTGGTAGGAATTTTGGATGCGATAGTAATATTGGCTGTGATGAATATACAATACAACAGTTTAGAAATCAGAATGTTTTTGATAAAACACTTAGAGAGATAGAAAATCCTAATCCTAACGAACTTAAACGAACGGCAAAAAAAGTTAAAAAATATTTCAAAATGGTTAAAATAAAAACATCTGAATTTGGATGTGAAGTTGTGGATGACGTGTCTTAAAGTATCAGAAATAATACAACACATATTTATTTTTTTAAATTATCAACTGTATGTTGTTGTTTTAACAAGACCACTTTATTTGATTCAACATCATTTTGAAGTAAAATTCCTGGACCTATAAAAGAATTAAAACCAACTGTAACACCTGGTGAGAAGCTTGTATTAATCCCTGTTTTTACATTGTCTCCAATAACTGAGCCAAGTTTTCTTCTACCAGTATTTGTTTTCTGACCTTTAACGGTCATTAACACAGGCTTGTCATCAAAACGTAAGTTAGCAACGTTCGTTCCAGCACCTATGTTACAACGTGATCCAATTACAGAATCACCAACATAACTAAGATGATTAATCTTTGTATGTTCCATGATTATTGAATTTTTAATTTCAACAGCGTTTCCAACATTTACATTATCACCGAAATAACTATTTCCTCTTATAAAAGAATTAGGTCCAATATCACAATTTTTTCCTATATAAACAGAACCTTCTATATAAACTCCTGAACGTATAATACTTCCTTCACCTAAGAAGATTGTACCATGTATAGTCACTCCATCTTCAATTTTTCCATTAATATTTTCTTTGATTTGGTTTATAATGAGTTCGTTGATTTCCAATAAATCCCAAGGCATACCAATATCAATCCATTTTTTATCCGTTACAAAACCCTTAATGTTCTTATCGTCCTTAATTTGTAGGAGTAATGAATCTGTTATCTCAAATTCCCCCCTTGAAGAGATCTCCGTTCTAGATATTTTATCAAATATATCCTTGTTAAAAATATAAATACCAGCATTGATTAAGTTACTTGGAGCGTCTTCCTTTTCTGGTTTTTCGATTATATTTTTTACTAAAATTCCTTGCATCTCTACGACACCATAGTGACTTGGATCTTCTACTTCGGTTAATACCATTAAAGTATCAAATCGAGAACTTTCATAGTCAGTGATGATTTCCGATATCAGTTCTTTATCAAGTATAATGTCTCCATTTAAAACAATTAAATTGTCATCTTCAATGAATTCTTTACTATAACCAATAGCATCGGCTGTTCCAGCTGGTTCATCCTGTGTTTTATAACCAATGTTCACTCCAAAATCCTTCCCATCCTTAAAATAATCTTTAACCAATTCTTCTTTATATTTTACTATTAATAGAATATCTGTAATCCCATTATCTCGTAGTGCTTCAATATTATATTGAATAATTGGTTTTCCAGCAATCGGGAGCATTGTTTTTGGTTTAGTTAAGGTTAATGGCCTCATTCTTCTTCCTTCACCTGCACTTAATATGACGGCTTTCATTTGAACTTCTCCTTATCAACCGTAGGTTGTTATTTTAATTTTTAGCTAATAAGATCTATTATAGTCATCTTGAAAAGTTTATCAATTTATAAAATATCAATATTTAATATAATCTATTTAAATTTAATTTAAAGAATTTTTATAAGAAATAATTAAATTAATATAGTGTATTAAATAATGTTTGCAAATAATGAAATTTTTAATAACTTATTGTCATGAAAATTTAATTTTTGCGATAATTTTATATATAGTTTTTATGAATAATATAAATAAAAATTTCATGAATTAAGCTGGAATTTCACTAAAACGATACAAATGAAAAAAATTATCAAAGTATTATATTAGAATAATTAAATTTTCACAACATTAGTATAACTATTAAATTTTTAATTAAAGAAATTATAATTAATATTTTTAAAAATAAAAGTATTTTAATAGTTATTTTATTAATTAATAAGATTTAAATAAAAATTAATTAAAAAATGATATTCTAAAATCAAGTGATTAATTACAAATATTTTTTATTCCACTATAAATTGATAAACATTACAGTTATCACTATAATTTAGACAATGAGTCAAACGCATTATTCTCATTATTAACTCATAAATATATGAATTCTTTTAAATAAATTAATGATTTTTTGTAATTTTATTTTTAGAACTATATTACTGTACACAACTTTTAAAAATATAAAGTTTATTATTTTATTAGATCTTATTTAATTAAATATGATTTAAAAAATTTTAAACAAGTTTAAAAATTATCATCATTTTCAAATCAAATATCGAGTACTGAGAGGTGGTCAAAACTAATTTTTTTAAGAAAAAATTTTTTTATTTTCTAAATTAAAGCATTTTTAAAGCTTTTAATTTTAAAATTTAGACTTTTGTCCACCTCCCGTACTATAAATTAAAAAAAACATGATAATTGAATCATTTGAGTCAGTTTCATCTATCAGATTAGATTTTATTTTCTGTTCAAATAAGTGTTAATTAAGTCAATAGATATTGTCTTGATTTCATTTGCTCTTTCCATGGTTTTTCCTTCTAAAGTTATTCTAACATAATTTTCTGTTCCAGAAGGTCTTATTAAAACCCAACCACCACCACCAAACTCCAACCTAATACCATCAATGGTATTAATACTTTCTACATTATCAAAAACATTTTCAATATCATTCACAACATTTTTCATGACGACTATCTTTTCTTCTCTATTTGCTGGGACTTTTTCATGTATATTAAAATAGTTCGGTACTGCATCTAATAAATCAGATAAGTTTCCTTCATGAGATACTATTTCTGCAATTTTTAAACCAGAAAGTATTCCATCTGGACACATACAAAACTCTGGATGAATCCATGTTCCAGAAGGCTCTCCTCCAAAGGCTGCATTTTCCACCATAATAGCTCCAGCAACTGAAACATCACCCACCTTGGTACGTACAACTTCTCCACCAGCAGAATCAACTACATCATCTATACATCTCCCAGCATCAACCGTTGTTATAATAGTATTACCATTTTCAGCATATTTTTCTGAGATAATAGCCAAAAGTTTATCAAAGTCAGATACATTCCCTTTATTATCTACAGTGATCATTCTATCACCATCACCATCATGAGCTATTCCAATATCTGATTTTGTAGCAATAACAGTCTTTTTTAAATCTTGTAAGTTAGTTTCATTAGGTTCTGGGTTTCTACCAGGGAAAAACCCATCTAACTGGGAGTTTAGTGTTATCACTTCACACCCAGCCTGTTTAAAAATTAATGGAGATAAATATGACGCTGCTCCTGATGCCGAATCAATTACAACTTTTAATCCTGGTTTTATATTAACCATACTTAACAATCTATTAATATAATCCTCTTGAATAATTTTATTTTCGTATATTTTTCCAATCTTATCCCATTTTAGTTCTTGAAAGTTTTTTGAGAAATAAATCTCTTCAACTTCTCTTTCCTGATCTGAAGTATATGCCATTCCATTTTTATTCCAAATTTTAATCCCATTGTACTGGGAAGGATTGTGTGATGCGGTTAACATTATCCCTGAATCTACTTTAAGTCTATATGTAGCATATCCAGATAATGGGGTTGGAACCATGCCCAATTTAATGACGTTACATCCTCTCTCAATTAAACCAGCAGTGATCCCATGTTCAAGAAGTTGATTACTTGTTCGTGTATCATGACCAAGTACAACATTCCCTTTTCCACCTAAGTAAGTGGCTATAGCACGACCAACATTTAAAGCGAGTTCCCCATTTATTACATCACCAACTTTATCTCTAATTCCTGAAGTTCCAAAAAGTTTTTTATTAGTCATTCATCATTCACCAGGATAACTTTTATTTAACCTACTCTTTAAATAATTTATATCTCTAAATAATCTATAAATTCACGATCATATACCTTATAATTGTGCATAAAACCGTTTACATTATTTTTCACATTTAAGCACCGAATTTATGGGTGTTATCCATTAAATCCATGAGGATATTCATTAAATCAGAACCTTTAACCCTTAAAAGTCCTCCTTTAACAGAATCAATTTCATTAAATCTTTTAACATCGTCCACTCTTACACCTTCCCCATATATCATAATAGGAACAGGATCTGCACTATGATCTTTAACAGAGATTGGAGTAGAATGGTCAGCTGTTACAACTGTAACAATTTCTTGAAGTTGTGATATTTTACTAAACACTATTTCATCTATTTTTTCAATGAATCTCATTTTTTCTTCAGCGTTACCATCATGCCCTGATTCATCTGCTCCTTTAATATTTACTAAAAATAAGTCATGATCAGTATTGTTTACAGCGTTAAGAATAGTGTCTATAAAAACATCTAAGTTCGTATCTACACTACCTGTTGAACCCTCAACGTCAATAATATCCATCCCAGCGAATCTTGCAATTCCTATTATAAGCCCAGTTTCAGCTATACAAGCGGAATTTATCCCATATTTTTTATTAAGATCTTCAACTTCAGGAACAAGACCAACACCACGTGGAATTATAACGTTGGCAGGAGGTTCATTATTTTTAATCCTACTTAAATTCAAGGGATGATTTTTAAGAATTTTATAAGATTCTTTAATAACCTTATTTAATAAATCAGCAGTTTTTTCTGCATTAATAGAATTATTTATAGGATAGACCGTTTTAGGTGGTTTTCCTACAATTTTTGGATCAGCGTCTGTTATCTGATCTGATAAATTAATTCCCCTTAAAACCAAAACTGCTCTATGACCAGTTGATTCTTTAAACATTATTTCAACGTCTTCATAACCTTTTATTGTCATTTTATTTAGTTCTTCAATAAGAGAAGAAGTATCATCCTTTATTCTCCCAGCTCTTCTATCGGTAACAATGAAATCATCATCAACAGTTGAAAAATTACATCTAAAAGCAATATCACCAACTTTAACATCTAGTCCAACGCCAGCTGCTTCAAATGGTCCTCTACCAGTATAAACAACATAAGGATCATAGCCCAATATAGCTATATGAGCTGTGTCACTACCTGGACGAACACCTGGTGCTATAGAGTCCATAATTCCATTAATTCCATTTTCAGCCATTTTATCCAAGTTTGGAGTGTTAGCTTTTTGTAATGGTGTCTTATTACCTAATTCTTCTACTGGACGATCCCCTAAACCATCAATTACTAATATCATACCTTTCATCTAATCACCTATTGTACTAAAGAATAACCTATATGAAATGTCCAGCAGAAAAATGGTCTTTTTTCCTTGAATTTGTGGATTCAACTGTCATGACAAGATTTAAACCCAAATTCTGCAGACATAAAACTTTAACATGGATTAAAAAACATCTCATCCACATTTTTACAGTGAAACTATGTAGGATCTTTTTAAATTTTTGTTCAATCATATGCAGATGTAAGTATATCTATCCTAACATTCCAACTCCATCACCCAGTTATATTCCCACTGAAGATAAGAAAATCTATGTGGTCAACTCTTAACGTGCTAACGTCAATAATATCTTAGGATTTATTTTTTATTTTATTAACGTACTAAATCAAGTTATGTTATATTGTATGTTATAGTTTATTAATTATATCATGAAAAATTTGTCATAAATAGTTAACTTGGTATTGTAGTGTCAAGACAACTTAATTTAGTAAAATTTTAAAAATGAATTTTCAGGTAATCATAGAATTTATTTAGATAGATTTTCTTGAATACAATGTTCATGAAAAATTATCAGTATATAAAATCAATACTTAAATAGAAAGAATCAAAT
>JAITEE010000095.1 GCA_031282205.1 Candidatus Methanovirga aequatorialis
AAGATTCATACGTTCTTTTATTTAAATTTAAGAACAAATATTGATTTTATTTCAATTTTCACGATTAAATACTGTGTACTTTTAGACTCTAATATATATGAATCATGCTACAGTATGAAATAAGCATGGAAAATGCTCGAAAATTCACTGAATTTCTAACACCCTATAAAACATAACAGAAAAGGTTCGGCAATGCTTCGATTTTTGCTCAAAATCTAACACCCTATTTTTCTAAGTGAACCACCTCTAATCTTTTTCGATTCCCTAATTTTATCTTTAACACTCTTAAAAAGTTTTTACTCTTTTTTTTAAGGTTTTTTAATGTGGTAGAGTGTTTTCTATCACAGGTTTTACATTTGTACCTTTGTAAGGTGATTTTGATTTTTTCACCATCATCTAACTTTGGATTTGTTTGTTTAAATCCTTTTTTTGTATGATATAAGCTTTCACAATCAGAACAAACAAGCTTCAACATTCTATACTACCCATTATCAAGAATACGTATTTTATGGTTGATATTTTTCCTTTTATCCTGTGGAATGGCATATTTTTCAGCTTTACTTTTAAAATCGATTTTTTTCGTCACGAAAAATCGAAAAGTTTGAGTTGGATAGAACCAATATTACAGGCAAGGGCAGATTTGCTTATTATTGTCATGTTTAACCATCTGTCCTTTCTTATATTTAAATTTTACTATTTTATTCTTGACTATTTTCATCTTAAGTATGGTTTCAAGTGTATTTTTTGAGTATGATTTTTGTGTGGAGGATGTTTTAGTAAAATAAAAGAGCACATGATGATTTTCGATTTTTTTCAAAAATCGAAAAAAACTCCACACTTTTTTACACCATATAAAAGCGAAGAATTTATAAACAATAAAAAACAATATTATAACATTCAGTTTAAATGAAATAAAATTCAAAATAACTTTAATAGCTAAACGGAGCGGAATATCCTTTTAAAGAGGTTAGCCAATGATCGAGGTCTTTTAAATGGATGTTCATCACAATTAAAAATTGATGTTTTAAGCTGAATTTAAAATTAGGAGTATTAACGTACCATTACACTAAGTAAGAAGTAAATATCGGTACAAATATAAACTACCATGTGATTAATATGACACAGTTTGAAGAAGCAAACAAAGGAACAACAACCGATGAAATGAAAATCGTTGCCAGAAATGAAAATCTTTCAGAAGAGTTTATTAGAAGTTCAGTAGCAAAAGGTAGGATTGTAATCCCAACAAACCATAACAGGGATATTGAACCATGTGGTATTGGAGGAGGGCTGCGAACAAAAGTTAACGCAACAATTGGGACATCAACGGACATAGTAAACTTTGATGAAGAAGAATTAAAGGCTAAAATAGCCATTGAAAATGGTACTGATACTCTTATGGAACTTAGTATAGGTGGAGATCTAGATGAAATAAGAAGAAGAATAATAAAGATGTCTCCTCTTCCAGTTGGAAGTGTTCCAATATACCAAACGGCTATTGAAACCATAAGAAAAACTGGCTCTTCCATTGAAATGAACGAAGAGGACATGTTTAAAAACATTGAAAAACAAGCCAAAGATGGTATAGATTTTATGGCAATTCATTGTAGTGTCAATATAGAAACCTTAGCCCGACTTAAAAGACAAGGTAGAAAAGGAGGCCTTGTATCTCGTGGTGGAGCATTTATATCCGCATGGATTGTTGAAAATGAAAGAGAAAACCCATTATATTTAAACTTTGACTACATTCTCGAAATAGCCAAAGAACATGATGTTGTGCTTTCACTCGCTAATGCAATGAGAGCAGGAGCAATAGCCGATTCCACCGATAGAGCTCAAGTTCAAGAATTAATTATTCTTGGTGAATTGGTCGATAAAGCTCGTGAAGCAGGTGTTCAAACAATGATTGAGGGTCCAGGTCATATTCCATTAAATGAAATTCCTGCAAACGTGACCATTCAGAAAAAACTTTGTGGGCATGCCCCATTCTATATGTTAGGTCCTTTAGTCACCGACATATCACCAGGTTACGATCATATTTCTTCTGCGATTGGAGCTGCAGCTTCAGCCAAAGCAGGAGCAGACTTTATTTGTTATGTTACTCCAGCGGAACATTTAGCTCTTCCAGGACCTAAAGATGTGAAAACTGGTGTGATAGCTACAAGAATAGGTGCTTACGTTGGAGATATGGCAAAAGGAATTAACAACGGTGAAAAGGATCTAAAAATGGCCAATGCAAGAAAAAAATTAAATTGGGAAGATCAATACCAAGCAGCTATTTGTCCTGCTGATGCTCGAAAAATCAGAGAAAATAGACCACCAGAAGATCCAGATACTTGTACAATGTGTGGAAACTACTGTGCAGTGAAAATAGTCAATGAATGGTTAGATAAAGCCGATCCAGATTTCTTTGATAAAGTTTAGTTTTCAGTTTGGTATCGCCATTTAATTGTCGATCAACTTTTGGCAATACCAAAATCTTGTTAGAATGTCTTCTGGACCATATATTCTCCTGCATGGATCATCTATTTTCCTGTAAAAACCTTAGATGCCTTTTTAAATGTTCCTTTTTTAACTAGTATTGATATTTTATTGCCTGTATTTAAAACATCGTCAGGTTTAGGTATTTTAAGCTTCCCACCATGATAGACAGCGATTATAATATAATCATCAGCTGGTGAAACCTCATGTATTCTTTTCCCATTGATCTTATCGTTTGTTATCTCCATGTCTAAAATTTCAGCATCTCCTTTACCAAACACGGTTAAATCAGCCACATTCGGACGGCTTATAATCTTTTCAAGGAACCCTGCGGCCGTTAATTCAGGGTTTATAACTTTATCAATCCCCACTTCCTTAAACGCATCCTCATGTTCTAAATTACTTACACGAGATATTATTTTACCAGCCCCGTACTTCTTAGCCAAGACACAAGACAATAAATTGGTATCATCGTTCCCAGTCACGGCCACAAAAAAATTTGCTTCACTTATGTTAGCCTCTTCCAAAATCTTTGAATCAGTACCAGTACCACATATAACCATAGCATCAAGCTCCATAGCTGCTCTACTACAGTCACCTTCTCTATTTTCAATAATTGTCACATCATATCCATTTTCTATTAAAAGTTCAGCAAGAGCAATCCCAACACGTCCAGCACCCATGATTATAACATACATCTTGTATCTCCTTAATTTACCATATTTCTAAACTCTGAGTTAATCAGTTAATAGCTAATTATATAATAAATAATTCTTAAAATAAAATTATAAAGATCATATTTTTTAAACAGAATTATAAAAGTCTCATTAAGTTTTATCAGAAGTAAAAATAAAATCAATAAAAAGCAAGTAATATATCTAATCTTATATTTATAAACTTTTCTTATAGGCTATGTTACACTTTTCTTATAGGTCATGTTACACTTTTCTTATAGACAAAATTCATTCATGTTTAGATCGTGAGTAGGAATATAATTTTAAACTATGGTCATTTTGAAAAAGTTTTTAAATTTTCAATGGAGTTGTTATCAATGACACTTTATTATTATTTCAATTTCAACATTAGACATTGTAAAGAATTCACATGATGGTGCCTAATTTTTTGAGTATTTGATATTTTTTTGCGAATTCTGTTACATTTTTTATTATTCTGTCATTCCATCGCTTAATTTGTAATGCTACA
>JAITEE010000096.1 GCA_031282205.1 Candidatus Methanovirga aequatorialis
TCAATATTCGAACTGTAGGGACTACAGGGATTGCCTTTAGTAAAACTAACATTAAGTTAGTGGATTAGGAAATCGGTTTAGATACCGAATCTACGTCCTCTTAGGGCGTAGTAGTTCAATCCTTTAAACAATATTCATTTAAATATTCCCTAAAAAATAGACATTTAACTATTAGATCATTTTAAATAGAGATATAATCTTTTATTTTATTGTGTTATATGAAATAAAACATTATATTAAAAATATGACGAAGTACAGCAATCAAATTAGTGATAAAGTGTTTGGAGTAGTGGAGAAGCAGATTAGAGAGACGTTGAAGAGTCGTAAGCTACATTTCACCTTAATCGATCCAGATGAGCAAAGTCCCGATTCTGCAGTTAAAATAGCTGAAGCAGCTATTAAAGGTGGAACTGATGGAATTGTATTAGGTGGTTCTACTGTAGACTTCAATCAAATTAATGCAACTGCAAAGGCATTGTCTGAAAACGTTAAACACCCAATCATCATTTTCCCAGGAAATCCAAGCAATGTAAGTAGATATGCCGATGCCATCTTTTTCATGAGCTTCCTAAATTCAACCAATCCCTATTGGCTTATTGAGGCACAATCCATAGGGGCAATTTCTGTTAAAAAAACTGGAATTGAACCTATTCCTTTAGGATACATGGTTGTAGAACCTGGGGGGACAGTTGGCTGGGTTGGAAGTGCAAAACTCGTTCCACGTGACAAACCAAAAATTCCTGCCACTTATGCAATGGCAGCAGAATATTTAGGTATGAGGTTCTTCTATTTAGAAGCTGGTTCTGGTGCAAGCAAACACATTCCAGAGGAAATGATCAGTTACACAAAAACAAATACAAACAATATGATTCTCATTGTGGGTGGTGGAATTAAAAACAAAGAAACAGCACATAAGTTAGCGATGGCTGGTGCAGATATTATTATAACTGGAACGGTCGTCGAAGAAACGGATGATGTTGAAGCTAAAATTTTTGAGATTGTATCAGGTATTAGGAATACCACCAATCTTTAAAAAAAACCTTTTTTAGAAGGTTTATTTGAGGATTTAAATGTTAAAATCATTATATAAAGAAGCCATTGAGAAAAAAGATTACATCCAAGAGAAAATTGAAAATATAAATGAAACAAAAATCGATGTCGAAGGCAAATGGGAGGATAGAGATTTAAACGATGATATTGAAGAATTTAAAATATCTGCAGGTGACGGAAGTGTTCATAAACGAAATCTTTTAGGTTTTGTTTTCTATGCAGTAGCCACCGAATCCTTAACGTACAGTGATCACTCACTTAATAAGACTGAACATTCTAAAGTGGATATCATAGGAAAAGGAAATGCCACATCCAATCGTTTAAGAAACTATATGGAAATATATGAAATAAAAAATGCGACCAAAACAATTGAAGAATTTAATCCAGATTACTATCTCTTTGATGGGTCTATACTTGGACATTTAATCAGACCAATTCCAATGGAAACCCATATTCCCGAAGATAAAAGAATTGAACTTATAAAACTAACCAAAAATTTCTTAGAAAATAGTGTTCAGGAACTTAAGGTCAATATAGAATCAAATTATCTTAAAAACAATTTCAAAGAGATGGAAAAATATAAAAAATATGATCCCATCTTCTACTTAGAGTACGTTGAAAAACTTCTTAGTCTAGTTAAACTATTAGAAAACAAGGAAAAAATAGTCTGTATCTCTAAAACATCAAACTCTACAAGTTACTTCAATAAAAAATTCCCTGACTTAGCTATTTTTAATAGATTTACTAAAAAAACAGGTTACAGTACACCAAGATATCAGGAAATTTCACACTCCATAAAACATGATTTTCCTGTTGAAGACGAATCTTTTAGAAAGTTGATCTTCACAATATTCTACATTAGATTGGAAGATAACAAAAACGTTTTAAAAGTTGAGCTTCCTTACGAAGCAGATGATAACGAAATTAATCAGGTAATAAACATTTTATCAAAATATTCAACTGAAGGTTATCCTTATCTACTCAAAAAAGCCCACAAAGATGTGATCATTAAGAAGAAGGACATGAAACAGCTTTCCCAAATTGTCGGTCTTTATGAAAAATCAGGAAGAGAGATGTTAAATTAGATGTAAGATCATTTTTCACTGTCTACAAGACCCAGACGTTTAGCAAAAATATCCACCGTTGATCCTTGTATCAGTGTAGAGACCATGGTTACGAAAAAAACTATGTTGAATATCGTATTCCCATGTGGAACGTTCTCTATTATAGGATACGTTGCAAAGACTATGGATACCGCACCTTTAATACCAACCCATGAAATAAAGATTTTATCCTTCTTGCCCATTTTAAAAGGAAGAAGACAAATATAGACAGCTAAAGGTCTGGCAACTAAAATCAAGAATATTGAAACCAAAACACCTATCCACCATACCGAAATGATTTGGGATGGGAAGGCGAGAAGACCAAGGATTAAAAACATGATGACCTGCATCAACCAAGACATTCCATCATAAAAATTTAGTTGAAGATTTTTACTTACGAAGTCACTATTTCCAAGTATAATTCCAGCAATGTATACACTCAAAAACCCATTTCCTCCTATAAAATAACTTACAGAAAATGCCATCAAAGATAACGCTAAAGTGAGAACAGGGTAAAGTCCTTTACTGCGAAGTTTAATGTTGTTAACTATCCAAACCATTAATTTACCAAAAATAATTCCCAAAATTGCCCCAAGTCCCATCGATTGTATAAGAGATAATGTTAAAGACCAAACCGATGTGTTAGGATCCATGATAATGGATAGAAAGGAAATAATAAGAAAGTAAGCCGTAGGATCGTTTGTTCCACTTTCAACTTCAAGGATGGGAATAATGTTATTCTTTAATTTCTGATTCCCAGTTTTAAAAATTGAAAACACCGCTGCTACATCAGTGGATGAAACAATTGCACCCATCAAAAAAGATTCAATAAGTGGGAAATGTATGAACTGATTGATAAAAAGTCCTACAAGTATCGTTGTAGCTAAAACACCGATAGTTGAGAGAGCCAGTCCTTTCCAAAGAACAGGTTTAATTTCACCCCATTTAGAACTCATTCCTCCTGAAAAAAGGATAAAAATCAAAGCAACAATTCCAATAAACTGTGCATAAGTCGGACTGTCAAAACCTATGTTACCTACACCCTCAGAGCCTGCTAACATTCCTATTAAAATAAAGACAATCAATAAAGGAATACCAAATTTTTTAGATAGTTTACTTAGTATGACACTAACAAAAAGTAGTATGGAACCAATTAAAAGAAACTCTTCTACATTATACATTCAATCACAAATTTTTAAATTTATTATGTTGGCTGTTCTTTAGCCGATTTTAGAACGTGTTCATTAATTCTCATGATTTAATATCATTTTACTCTTGATTACTTCATGGCACAAAATTCATATACTTTAAGAGTTTATTATTATTTTGTATATATGTATATAAAGAATATTAATAAAAAGGTTTGTAATTAGTGAAAATAAAGCTTTAGATATTTTTTTAGAAGTTTACATTGATCTTCTGGAATTTATTGCCTACTGCGGCTCTTTTAAAACACATAATAGTAGAGATCGATCCATATAAAAGATAGAAAAAGTCTGAGACAAAGGCAAAATTCTTAAAACCGTTAGATTTATATATAAAAAGTTATATACAATTAATTATAACTATAAAATTTTTTTTGGTGTTTAATAAATGAACAGATTAATCAAGAGTATTGGTTTACAGAACAACTTTCAAAGTTAATTCCGATTGATCATATTTCTCGTGAAGTAGTTGATTTCGTGAAAAACATTTTGATGATTATTTTGATGTTGTTTGAGAGGTGGTCAAAACTAATTTTTTTTAAGAAAAAATTTTCTTATTTTCTAAATTAAAGCATTTTTAGAGCTTTTTAATTTTAAAATTTAGACTTTTGTCCACCTCTCCACCTATTAAAAAATTATATAAATCATTCTCATCCTTTTTAAGAATTGGTCGACTGTCTTTAAATAAATGACATTTTGACCTTTAATTATAAATCGTTAAATAAATCTAATCCTCTTTTTCACGTCCTTTTTTAAGAAGAGAGTTAATATCAATTGCATAATTACCCTCTCTATCTGAATAAACATCAGAACCACCATCCAAAAGATTAGAAACATTAACCTCATAAATTCCTCTATCTTCAACCTTCACTTGTTCGATGGAATCCTCATTTATTGTTGTCTTAGGACCTTTTTCCTCTTCTTTCTTCTTCCTTTGAGGATTTTTATTTACAAACTTGAATTTTTTACTACCGCAATCAGGGCATCCATTTAAGATATCATCCTCTTCCAATTCTCGTCCACAACTAGCACATAAGTTCAAAATAATCCACCTTAAAACCATTCATTGTATCTTTTACTTAATCAACTTCTTTAAAAAACCGTATAACGTTCTTTAATAAGGTAACCTATCTGGACCTATTTTAATAAAAAAATTAAAGACCTTCAACAAAAAACATTAAACAAAAATGTGTAGTCCTTAACCATCCAATAATGTTAAGCGTTGGAAGATCTTTCAAGATTTGCAACCATAGATAAGAAATTAGCCTGTTTTTTAATGGTTTTCATTAAATTAGCAGGACCTACAATAGTTATGACAACTGTTTTCTTCTTTGAAAGACCAAAAAACGAGGTTGAATCCTTTTCTAAAGTATGAACATCCACACCAACAAAGTTATCAACGTCTATTTCCCTCATAGTAGTTTCTATAAGTTCTGCTCTTTCAGCTGGTGTTAAACCTCCATCCATCACAACAACATTTCCTTTTTTTACTCTTTCAATAATCATGTATATTTTTTCCATGCTTGTTGCACTTTTAAGAGCGTTTGAAGATATAAAATCCATTTTTAATTCTTCCATAATAAACACCTTAGTTGAATTTTTTAATCATTTTGTTATATAGCTTTTCTATATTCTTTCCTTTTAAAGCAGAAATAGGAATCACCGTATGTTGTGGAAAAACTGAAACGATTCTATCAGGATTTGCTTTTTCATCATCAATTTTATTCGCTGCGATAATAAACGGAATTTTCCTTGCTTCAAGATTTCCGATTATTGTTATGTTGGTATCCATCAAAGGATCTGTTGTAGAATCAATAACCAATAAAACCCCAGTCACATCATCTAACCATTTAATAGCTTCTATAATTCCTTTTGTAGCTTCTTTAGCTCTACTTTTAGCCTCATCTTCTTCTAAACCATACTCTAAAAAGTTTTGATAATCAACCTTTGTGGCTATTCCTGGAGTGTCTATTATATCAAAACCAAGTTCTTTATCTCCATCCTTAATTGTGATCTTCTCTTCCTTTAAAACCTTTCTGGTTTCATGAGGAACATTAGAAGACGAACCAATCTCTTTTCCCATCCAATCCTTAGCTATTTTATTTGCCAAAGTAGTTTTCCCAGAATTAGGATTACCATAAAGACCAATACTTATCTTATCATTTTTTCCAAACAGTCTTCTTATAAAATCAAACAAACCCATTATATCACTTAATAAAATTTATAACAAATCATGTACTCAACAGCTATTAACAACACACAAACAACATACTTAATCGCAAAATAATAATCATCAAAATATATTTTTACTTAACCATTATATTAATCGTATTAGAATTTAAATATAATATTATATAATCATTAATAAAAGTTTATCAATATTTATTATATATATGTTACCACAAAACGTTATATTGAACCAATGGATACTGAAGAGAAATTGAACAAGTAGAAAAAATTAAATAAAATGTACATTATATGGAATAAAGAATATTTGTAATCATTCACTTTATTTTAAAATATTATTTTTAATTAATTTTTATTTAAATCTTATTAATTATTAAAATACTTTTATTTTTAAAAATATTAACTATAATTTCTTTAATTAAAAATTTAATATTTTTAATAAATTATTAAAAATTTTATTACTTGCAAACACTATTTATACACTATAAAAAATTTTAAGTGTAGTAAACAACGAAATCCGTTCTTAAGTCATGAAAGATATAAATGTATACAAACAAGATCAACCTTCACAAATTTTATTTGAATTTTATAAGATTCTCAAGGTTGTCGTATATCACATTTAGACCACATATACTTGGTACGTAGTTAGCCGCCTTTGCAGAATCCACACCAATATTTCTATACCCCATATCTTCAATTGGAGCCACAACCATGCAAGTATCCAAAATTATATGTCCACCACCACCCTCTATGATCCTTGTATAACCCATTCTATCAGCAGACGCTTTAATATTAATGGAGGTACAAACCCACAGTTGATTTTTAATTGTTTTTCCTTTAACAAACATTGCCACCTCTTTAATCTCTTCCAAAGAAGCATGTGGACATCCTAAACACACCAAATCAGCTTCTTCGTTGGTGGTCGATAGATTCTCCTTAGTAGTTAAAATATCTTCATTGGTCACCTTTACCCTTTCAATAGTTTTAAAGTCGTTATCATTTTTAGCAAGTTCATATTCAGGAGTTTCATTTTCAATATGATACAATGCAACTGCACCAGATGAAGCCAAAGAAGCTCCAAGAGATTTTAATTCACCACTTTTAGATCGATTTTTTAGGCTGAAGTAAGGTACACCGTCACCTACCTCTTTACCAACCATATATCCTAATGTTCCATAGTCAAGACCAGATATTTCAACATCTAAATCAAAAATAGCTGTTGCAACCCTACTTTCATCCTCATGATAACCATACATAGCCGTTTTTCCACAAATAGCTGAAGCCAAAGCAGCTGGACCACCTTCTCTATTTGACCTACCACCAATCACAGAATTTAAATATGCGACTGCCGATGATTCAGACCATGCCACATGATCTCCCAATCGAGGAACGTTACCAATTAAATATGGTGTGCATGTACAGGTTTCACTTACTCCAAGTTTTCCATAAGCCTCCACAATTCTTTTCTGTTTTTTACTAAATTCAACTGGAAAACCAAAAGATCGCCAATTATCCAAGTCTATACCTGCAGGATTTAAAGTTGATGGAATACTTACAAGGTTAACGTCCTCTTTGGATAAATCCTCCAAATATTCTAAACCTGCTTCTCCAATAGTTTTATATGACACTCCAGAAACCTGAGCAGAGGTAATGTCTACAAGAGAAGACGCCTCATAAATATCCCCTAAAGCAATTAATATCTCCATACTCTTAGCAACGGTAGTTCCATACTCTCCTTGATACATTTTCTCTTCTTCATTATTCAAATACATAGAAAACACCATTATTTTGTCTTCAATAGTTAGGATCATGTTTAAAAATTTTAAGTATCATCAAAAAAACAGTATACAAAATAGAAAGACAATTTAATAAATTTCTTTAAATATTCAATTTATCATTCAAACTATATAAAATATAAAAAATATAAACTATCAAAAAACATAATAGATGAAGTTCTCTTTTAAATACATGAGGTGCCTTTTTTGAGTAAAATAAAAATAGCTATTGTGGGAATGGGAAATTGTGCAAGTTCTTTAATTCAAGGAATTAATTATTATTGTGATAAAGAAGAAAAAAATAGCATTGGACTTATACATTGGAAAATTGGAGAATATTCACCATCCGATATTGAAGTGGTTGCAGCTTTTGATGTTGATAAGAGAAAAGTGAATAAAACAGTGGATGAAGCAATCTTTGCAGAACCTAACTGTACAACAATATTCCAGGAAGAAATACCAAAAACAGATGTTAAAGTTTCAATGGGTCATGTTTTAGATGGTGTCGCTGATCATATGAAAGATCACGATAAAAAATTTAGTTTTGTCATCTCTGACGAAGAACCAGTTGATGTGGTCTCTGTTCTTAAAGAAAGTGGAGCTGAAATTCTCATAAACTACCTTCCAGTTGGTTCAGAAGAAGGAGCAAAATTCTATGCTGAAAAAGCTTTAGAAGCAGGAATAGCTTTTATAAATTGTATGCCCGTTTTTATAGTAAGTGATAAGAGATGGAGTGAAAAATTTAAAGAAAAAGGAATTCCCATTGTTGGAGATGATATTAAGGCACAAATAGGAGCAACAATAACGCATAGAACCTTGGTAAATCTATTTAAGGAGAGAGGTGTTAAGTTAGATAGAACGTATCAATTAAACACAGGTGGAAATACAGATTTTCTTAACATGCTTAATAGAGATCGCTTAAGTTCTAAAAAAGAATCTAAAACAGAGGCCGTTCAAGCGGTTATGGGTGAAAGATTAGACTCTGAAAATATTCATATAGGTCCAAGTGACTACGTTCCATGGCAAAAAGATAATAAACTATGCTTTTTAAGAATGGAGGGTCGTACATTTGGTGATGTTCCAATGAATATCGAGTTAAGATTAAGTGTTGAAGACTCTCCAAATTCCGCAGCCTGTGTAATCGATGCCATAAGATGTTGTAAATTGGCTATTGATAGAGGAGTAGATGGTGAATTAACGGCCATTTCTTCCTATGTAATGAAGCATCCAGCTCATCATTTTACTGATGATGTGGCATCTCAAATGGTTAATGATTTCATTGAAGGTAAAATAGAAAGATAATCAGCTTTAAAAGACTGAAACCACTTCCATTCCTAAAACTCATTGTTTATTTTTGTTGATATAATTTATTAAACTAAGACAAGCTATTCAGGATTTTCTTTAATAAATGTTCCATTCTGAAGTTCGTTGAATGCCTCTTCTAACTCCAATTCATCATTCATCACTATTGGTCCTCCCCAAGCAATTGGTTCATTTAATGGTTCACCAGATAATAACATAAATCTTATACCCTCACCACTTGATTTGCCATAAAAAGTGTCTCCCCTATCAAAAATAGCTGCGGTTCTATTTTCAACATGGTCTTTACCATCTTCACCAAAGTAGCCTTCACCTTCAATTACGTAGATAAACAAGTTTTGATCGCTGGGAACGTCTATTTGAATATCTTCATTTGGCTTTAATGTAACGTCAAATAGATTCACTTGAAGATGATTTGTAGTCACACCAGCGGCATTATTGTAACTACCTGAAATAATCCGAACTGTAGCGTTTTTCTCATTTATAGTTTTTATCATGTCATGCTTTATATCAAAATATGCTGGATTTACCATTTTATCTTTTTGAGCCAAGTTTAACCATATCTGTAATCCGAAAAAGTGGTCTGACTCTATTGGCATTTCCTCATGTAAGATCCCACTACCTGCTGTCATCCATTGTGATTCTCCAGTGTGTATAATGCCTTCATTTTTAAGACTATCTCTGTGAACCATTTCGCCTTTAATTAAATATGTTATTGTTTCTATTCCTCTATGGGGGTGCATTGGAAACCCTTTTATATAATCTTCAGGATTTTTACTATCAAACGCATCTAACATTAGAAAAGGATCAACATCTTTAACTTCATTTGGTCCAATAACTCGAATTAATTTAACTCCCGCCCCGTCATAGGTTTGATGACCTTTAACAGTCTTTTTAACATTTCTTATTCTCATAGATATTCACCTACCTATTTTAATCCAATTATAGTCTTGCAAATAATTTTTGTAAGTAATCAATTTTTGAAACCTTGTTTATAATTCTTTATTTAATTATTAATTTAATTATATTAAATATTTTTAAATATAAATCTATATAATAAT
>JAITEE010000108.1 GCA_031282205.1 Candidatus Methanovirga aequatorialis
ATAAAAATAAAAAATTGAATTTTGTTTAACTAAAAATAAAAGTTTAAAATGGTTTAATATCTAAAATAAAAGGTATTTAGCTATTTATAAAAATTATTTTATTTTATCATGTTGGAAAATTGTTAATTTTTTGATTTATAAGTTTATATGGTTCTATTTTAATGATTGTTTTTCAGATTATTTGTACTTTTAAAAAATATGGGAGTTCTGATGACGCATTATGTTAAATATCTATGGAAATCCTGTCAATTTTTTATATTTTTCAGACACCTTGGTATTAAATAGTGTTTGTAGGTAATAAAATTTTTAATTAAAGAAATTATAATTATATATTTTTAAAAATAAAGGATCTTTATAAGTCCAAGGATCAAATGTAATTGAATGTATACCTGGTTTAAATTTACCAGTACCTTTATGTGGAAAATCTTCTCCTGAAACAAATACAGCAGAATAGTGATGACTATATTTAAAATTTTACTTTTCATTTCTATTACTTAAAAAATACAACAAGACGGCCGTTAGACCGCCTTAAAAAATATGGGTTTATTTATTTATTTAAGATTCAGCATAAGCTACTTTCACACCGTTACGATAAATATCAACCCAAGTAGATCTCGAATTAGTATCAGTGCTTATTTCTAATTTATCACCTTTATTGAAAGTTACTTTATCAGTCCAAGAGGTCTCATGAAACCAAAATCTGTCAACATAAAATTTAGCTTCAATTTTATCATTATAATCCATACGAGTCTCTATATTTGCAAAATCACCATCATCCTGTTTATTACGATAATAATCACTTCTAGCTTGTGATTTCCATATAAGTTCTTTAGTAACACCATCAACAGTAACCTCAGCATGAATATCAGTATCCAATGCTCCGCCTTGCTTATCAGTAAAATGAATTGGTAACCAATTTAATTTATCATCACCAAAATTGCTTGTTTTAGCTGTAATACTACTTATACTACTTGCAATCATCAAACTAATGATGATTAAACTTAAAATTTTCTTCATTTTCTATCACTCACCATTTATTTTATTTTTTTGAAAACAGCCACTCTAAGAATGATTGTTTTAAAAAAGAATACAACAAAGCAACACCTAAAGGTGTTACTTTAAAAAATAGGTTTAGTTAAGTGTCGTCACGACCATACTCACTGTAAAAACGCTGATAGTTACCATTAGTATCATAATATAAAATTTCAATACTTGTTGACCATGCGCTTCCATACGTATTCATATCAATAAACACACCTTTAGTCCAATCCACATTAGTAATAGGAGTTAACCAAGCTGAATGATGACCACCCTTTGTTTCATAATAACAATGTAAGTAAGTATTATTCAAATGAGCAGTGAATCTATCAGATACATCATATATTGATGTATGAGTTCTAGCATCATTATCCGTAGCCCATTTATGCCAGATCGATTCTTCTGGATAAAGAATATCATCTGTTAAATACACATACTGCGAAAACTTACTATTAGACAACACAGTAATTTCCCCAGATGCAATATCACCAGGACCATAAGCAACAACACTACTCATACAACTTAACATCATCAAACTAACAATGACTAAACTTAAAAATCTCACTTTCATAAATACTCACCCATTAATGTCTATTGTAGAAACGTTGATAGTTACCATTAGTATCATAATATAAAATTTCAATACTTGTTGACCATGCATCTCCATACGTATCCATATCAATAAACACACCTTTATACCAATCAATATCAGTAATAGGAGTTAACCAAGCTGAATGATGACCACCCCCTGTTTCATAATAACAATGTAAGTAATGATCACTCAAATGATTAGTGAATGTCTTACTAATATCATATATTGATATAAGACTTCTAGCCTTATTATTCGTCCTCTCTTTTTCCCACTCGGAGTTATTTGGATCATTAATATTATCTGTTAAATACACCCGCTGATCAAAATTACTATTAGACAACACAGTAATTTTTTCAGCATTAATATCACCAGGACCATAAGCACTAGTAAAACCAATACAACTTAACATCATCAAACTAATGATGACTAAACTTAAAAATTTACTTTTCATTTCAATCACTCACCTTCCAAAATACAAAATTTATTTTATTTTTTTTTTGAAAACAACCACTCTAAGAATGATTGTTTTAAAAAAATAAATATAACAAAGGCGGCTTAAAAAGTCACCTTTAAAATAAAATCTTTATTATTTAAGCATTAGCTTTGCATTTGAAAACACCATTTATCCAAACTTCAATCCAAGCAACAACATAATTAGAATTAGTTTTAATTGTTACATTATCACCTTTCCAGATATATATCCTGCTAGTGGGTGCAGTTGTACTTACCCATAAAATTTCATAATAAAATCGTGCATATGCATAATAATTCATTATAGGATTCATACATATCTTCAGATGTACGTGGATCACCTTATTTCTATATTTGTACAAGCTTGTACTTTAGTCATTACAGGATTCATACATGTTCACCTCCATTACTTAAATCATGCTAAAAAAGCATTTGAATGATTATTTTTTTGAAGTTGTGTGCAAACCTTAAAAATCAACTCTTATTTATATAGTACTGCGCACAACCATTACCACATACCATTTCATTACAACTTAAATGTTTCTTGAAATGTTAATGGGTACTACACCATGCACACAACCATTACCAAATACCATTTCATTACAACGTGTTATGTGTAACTATACTATGTAGTGGTGCATATATAAAGGTTTGTATCGACGATGTTGATATGACCTAAAAATACCTCATTTTTCATTTTTCAAACTAAAATCAG
>JAITEE010000109.1 GCA_031282205.1 Candidatus Methanovirga aequatorialis
ATAAAAATAAAAAATTGAATTTTGTTTAACTAAAAATAAAAGTTTAAAATGGTTTAATATCTAAAATAAAAGGTATTTAGCTATTTATAAAAATTATTTTATTTTATCATGTTGGAAAAATGTTAATTTTTTGATTTATAAGTTTATATGATTCTATTTTAATGATTATTTGTACTTTTAAAAAATATGGGAGTTCTGATGACGCATTATGTTAAATATCCATGGAAATCCTGTCAATATTTTATATTTTTCAGACACCTTGACTTTTTAATTAAGAATGAGAGGTGGTCAAAACTAATTTTTTTAAGAAAAAATTTTTCTTATTTTCTAAATTAAAGCATTTTTAGAGCTTTTTAATCTTAAAATTTAGATTTTTGTCCATCTCTCAGAATAAATAAATTTGGTCATATGGCACCTTTTGTGTGTTTCAGACGGGGGTGAATTTAATCCATCCGTTGTACCTCAATCAAAGTAAAAAAAAAATGGAATTTAATCCAAAATTCTTTTTATGTCATGTTTTGGGTCTCTTATTGGAGTTAAATTAAATGTTTCAACTAAATAATTTGTAATATCTTCATTTGCCCATGCAGGTAAAATAGGACCAAGAAGAATATCTTTTTTACCTAAGGATAGAAGACTCCAAAGAATAGCTACGGCCTTCTGTTCCATCCAACTACAAACAATGGTCAATGGTAGATCATTTAATTCAAGAGAGAACAGCTCACATAATGCAACTGCAAGGTCAACTGCAACGATGGCATCGTTACATTGTCCAAGATCAATTAATCTTGGGATTCCTTCAATATCACCCAAATCTAAATCGTTGAACCTGTATTTACCACATCCTAAAGTTAAAATTATGGTGTCTTTGGGTAACTCTTCCACAAACGCCCTATAGTAGTTCGTTTTAGGAAGTGGAGAGTCACATCCACCGACCAAGAAGAATCTTCTGATTTTTCCATTTTCAACAAGTTCTTTAATTTTATTGGCCAATGATAGTATAACGTTCAATCCAAAACCTGTTGTAACTTCAGTTCTTTTTTCTTCTTCTAAGTCTCCAAGTTCAATAGCTTTATCGATTATTGGAGTGAAATCATAACCATCGATATGTTTTACTCCTGGAAGATTAACAGGGCCTATCGTGAACATTCTTTCATTGTAAGAATCTTTTGGTGGTATGAGAACACAGTTTGTGGTTCCTAAAATAGCCACGTTGTATTTATCAAAAACCTTCTTTTGATCGAACCATGGTCCACCAAGTTGTCCTACCAAGTGATCGTACTTTTTAAGTTCAGGATAGCCATGTGCAGGTAACATTTCAGAGTGGGTGTATACGTTGATACCTTTACCTTCTGTCTGTTTTAAAAGCTCTTCCAACGCTTTAAGATCGTGACCTGTGACCAATATTCCTGGACCCTTAACTGAACCAACGTTAACAGTTTCTGGACTTGGATCTCCATAATTATCAATATGGGCTTTTTTAAGTAAGGTCATCACCAATAAATTGATTTCACCTGCCCTCAATCCATATTCAATTAAATTCCCTAAGTCAAAGTTCATGTTGGTTAACGTTGCATATAATCCCTCTGTTAAGAACTTATCTATCTCACTGTCACTCACTCCAAACTCATTTAAATGGTAGTTGTATGCTGAGATCCCTTTAATTGCAAACAATAAGTTATCTTGTAACTTAGCTATTGTTGGATTTTTCTGACACATACCTACTTTAGTACAACCAGTTTCATTTACTGTTTGAGAACACTGATAACAAAACATGTCCACTTGATCATTATTCATTTTTAACATCTCCAAAAATTACAGCACCAAATAAAATTTTTTAATTGTGCTTAAAAGTTAATTGAGTTGGTTTATATATAAATGTTTTGTAACTAACGTAGTATAATTTAAAACAAAGGACGTATATACTGATCTACCACGCCTGAAATCAAAACGTTTTTAAAGAACTTACTAAGATATAAATAATTCGTTATGTCTCTAAAATCTAATTGTTGTATAAAATATCTTAAAAAAGAGAAATTTGTATTATATTCTTGGTTTGTCTGACTTAAAGCCCGAAAGCAAAACTAAATATTTTTCCATATCATGAAAATTGAGGAAATTATTATATGGAACTGCTTGTAATTAGACTTTTACATTTTTTTTCTAATTTTTTAAATTAATTAATCACTATTTAAAATTGATATAAAACAGACAATTAATTTTAAATTTTAATATAAATATTTTTAATCGCTTTAATTTTAAGATTGAAATTATTATAACTGTTACTTATAAAATAAAAGATTTAAAAATTTTAATAAAATAAGAAGAATTTTTAAAGTCCATACATTGTAATAAGAAATTATATATGTATGATGGTGCAGAGACTAAATACAGAATCATTGGTTTAACTTTCTTTAATAAAGAAAACGAGAAGGACTTTAAGAAAAGTTTATTTGGAAAAGTAGAATTGTAAATTTGACTTGATTTTTCCTAATTTGAAATTTAAAAAATTCAGAGAAAAGACAAAGACGTGTTACGAATTCTTTTTGGCTGAAAATCAGATCTCCGAAAACACACTCTTTTTACAGTGCCGAAAAATAAAATTATAATGATTTTGGTAAAATTTGTCAATTATAAAATATCAATATCCAATATAATCTATTTAAATTTAATTTAGAGAATTTTTATAAGAAATAATTAGATTAATAATTGATAAACATTACCATTATCACTATAAAATCTATATTTATAGGCACGAAAGTTAAGTTTGCAAGTTTTGAACGTTATAGAATATTTTAATTTTTTAAAATAGCCATTTAATATTAATTTATTTTATTAAATAAACATTTATTTATAGATATTTTATTAAAATAGCTATTTTAATTTATAAAATCTTAAATAGATAATTTCATGAAAGTTAGACAATTTGATCCTTTGCAAACTTTAGTCAAAAGCCTGTAATACAAAACTTTTATTTAAAACAGATAAATCTAAAGCCAATGAACTCAATTAACCTATTTAAATTGTTCAACAGGAAAATGTGAAAATGAATGAAGTGGATAAAAAGATATTAAAATCATTGAAACACTTTGGGTTAACGGAGTATGAAGCCTCAACGTATTTAACCTTGAACTATATGATTTCAGGAACTGCAACTGAGATAAGTGAAAATTCCAAGGTTCCAAGATCAAAGATATATGAAATATTAAAATTCTTAGATAAGAAAGGGTTTGTTGAAATAGAAAAAGGAAGACCTTTAAAGTATAGTGTTGTTCCTCCAATGAAAATATTTAGAATAAATAAAAATAGGATAATCAAAGAACTAGAAGAAAACGAAAAGAATTTAAATGAAATCTATGAAAATCAACTCTCAAAGGTTCCCGCACCAGTCTGGTTAATTCATGGAGAAGATAAAATCATTGAAAAAGAAATTGATTTAATATCTAAAGCAAAAAAAACAATAGTTATTAGAATAGGGTTTCTATTTGAAGATGAATGGGAAAAATTAGAGTCCAAAATTAATCAAAAGGTTAAAAAAGGAGTTGATGTTAAAATAATGGTGAGAGAAGCCTTTAATGTGAAGAACAGGAAAATAAAAAGTGAAGAGCTATTAAAGAATTCTAAGGCAAAAATATCTAAATCAAACTTACCAACAGCAAAAATGATTATAAAAGACGAAAAGGAGATGATGCATATCTTTACAAAATTCAACAACCAAAAACCAGACCCTGAAACGGCCATTGGGATTTGGAACAAATATGAAGACATCGCTAAGAATTACCATGATAGATTTGAAATATCTTGGAATAAAAAGGTGAAAAACAAGTTATAATCATGTGACAATTTTACTATTTAAAACAAGTAAGGTTAATTAAATTTTAAATAAATATAGTGTTTTGTAAAATTATTTATATTGATCTAATATTTTTTTTAATTTAAAATTTGGAATTTTGCCATGATAATTTTTATTAAAAGTTCATTTTAAATTTAATTTAAATTAGTAATCATTGATAGTTTAGTAAATAAATTATTTTTATAGTTGTGTTTTTAAAAATAATCTTTAAATTATTAATAAAATAAAAAATAAAGCATTTTAAAAATAATAAAAATTTATTATAATTTCCAATATTTATTTGAATGATGAAAATTTAATTTTGCAATTTACTATATATTCATTAAATTTAATTATAAATGATTTTTATAAGATATATTTAAATTAATTGATAAATATATACCACTATAATAAGTTTAATTTAAAATAGTTTTTCAACAACATCTAGTGAAACTTTGATATACTTTCATCTTTAATTTAAGTAATAAATGGTGAATAGTTAAATTATAATGATTTTAAGTGTACTTAATAATCTTTTTAAAGTTGTATAAAATCTGAATTGTGGAGTAAATATTTAAGTTAAAAAGGTTTATTGGATTGCACATTATAGTACTCGACATTTGATTTGAAAATGATGATAATTTTTAAACTTGTTTAAAATCTTTTAAATCATATTTAATTAAATAAAATCTAATAAAATAATAAACTTTATATTTTAAAAAGTTGTGTCCAGTACTATATTTTAATTAAATTTTAAACGTAATATCCATATTATAAAACATCGTTATTGATATATTACGATAGTTTAATATTCAAATAATATGGACTTGCTAATAAGAGATGTATTACTATTTTTTTTTAGTCATAAATATTACTTCTATTGCCTACTTCATATACACGAATTATTGGAGGATCAGCTTTTTTATCTATTCTGAAGATTATTCTGTATGTTCATTCTCTTTTACTTCTATAACCTTTATGATTTCCTTTTAATAGTTTTGTATTATATGGATTTTTTGGTATTTCTTTAATAACATCTATTAATTTCCTTCTTAATTTTTCGTCTTTTTTTGCAATAGTATTAAGGCATCTATCAGCACGTGAAGTCATTAAAAGTTTATAATGGGTATCTATTGTCAAGTTCATCAAACTCCAATTCTATACCTTCACCTGCATCAAGTTCTGCATCAAGTTCATCGAGTTTTTTTAGTATTTCACATTCTTCAATGCTTTTGTATTCTATTTCCATTTCATTTTCTTTTATGTTAAAATTTATTAGTTTTTTTCCATTTATTTTTTCAAATATTGTTTTTGTTATTTTCACAATTGCCATCTTAACACCTTTTTTGTTATTGTTATGTATATTGTTAGTTGTATATGTTATCATTATAAATAAATCATTCCATCTGTAGAGAATTTCTTTTAACTTAATTTTTCCTGTTTATTTATTACTTAATTATTAATTCTTATTGTTTTGATTATTAATGGTTTGGTGGTTTTTATTGTATTTTTCATCTTGTTGGCTTTGGTTGATGGTTTTTACCTAAAATTTTAGATAGCTATTGTCATGAAAAATTAATTATTGTGATATTCATGTAACCACATATAACATTTTGATAGTTTTTCATCTGCATCGGTTTTAGTAAAATTCCAGTTTATTTTACATTTATTTTCATTTTTATTATCCTGATAAGCGGTAGTTTCACTAATTAAAAACTCTTTATTTCTTATTCTTTCAGGTACATTCTATATCCATTACATTTATTTCTATTTCAGCTATGTTAAGCCAACTTGCATGTTTTGGAGTGTAATAGAAATGTACTTTCTTTATTATTCTTAAAGCTTCTTGAAATTCAAAAGTTTCTAAAATAGAACTATAAGTATGAGTATTTAAATTATCCATGATAATTTTTAGCTTTTTAGCTTCAAAACACATTATCAACTAAATGTTTAATATAATGGGCAAAATCTACTTTTGTTCGTCTGTCTGTGACAGTTTATGTCTCTTTTACCTCCTTTAAAGTCTACAGCAACAAAAATATTTGCTATTCCATTTCTTTTATACTGATAATCATATCTTTCAGGACTTCCAGGCTTCATAGGAATTTTATCTCTTACTTCATCTATTAGTGGCTTATGTTTCTCATCTAAGCAAATTATTGGGTAT
>JAITEE010000129.1 GCA_031282205.1 Candidatus Methanovirga aequatorialis
TTTCAATTTTCACGATTAAATACTGTGTACTTTTAGACTCCAATATATATGAATCATGCTACAGCATGAAATAAGCATGGAAAATGCTCGAAAATTCACTAAATTTCTAACACCCTATATCTCTTGGAAGTTTAGCATCTTTACCCTTTAACTCTTTTAATCTTTCACCAATTTTGGGAACATGATGAAAACTCTTTTTAATATTCAATATTTCAGCAAATTGTTTGTTCCTGTTTTTCAAGACTTTTAGTATTATCTTTAATTCATTACTCATGCAAATGGGTATCTTTTCATGGAGAAGATGTATATCTGATACATGATCTGCGTGAGCATGTGAAAGTAAAATCCCATCGATTTCAGGCTCATCTATCATTGATCTTAGGTAACATGTCGAGAGGTGGACAAAAATCTAAATTTTAAAATCAAAACAACCAGAAAATGCTTTGATTTATAAAAAAAGATTTTTTTCTTAAAAAAATTAGTTTTTGTCCACATCTCATGTCTCTAAAAAAAAAATAATGTGGTTATAAAATATAGTTGTTAATAACGTTAACTGTTAATAATTTGAAACTAAAATTTAAATATAACTTATCGATAGAAACATGATAATAAAAGCTTTGGTTCATTTCCCAAGAAGTTCCTTTACGATGATCACGTCCTGTTTATCCAAGGTTTTCATGATTATGATAGCTATTAAATAAACCGCCATACCTATTGGAATGGCTATCCAAAGTGAAACCTTAATTAAAGATAGTATGACAACTAAAATAGCTGATGATATGATGATTTTAATAATGTCTATTATTAAGTGTTTATTTATCCTGTATAGTCCTTCTTTTGAGATTGTGTAGTTCATCAATATAAACTGTAATAGTCCAGATAGAATTAAGGATACGGATGCACCGATGTAGTTGTATTTTGGTATGAGTACTATATTTATTGTTGTAATAAATATGCAAGATATTACACTGATTTTTGTAACTGATAGTTCATACTTTGTTGAGTTTAGAAGTTGTATGGCCACTCCGTTTAGGAACGTGAATAGTAGGCTCCATATTAGTACTCTTAAAACTTTACTTGCCTCGAAAAAATCGTTGTTAAGAGGCATTATCCTTAACACATCTTGTGAATAAAAGCTTATTCCTATACAGATTGGTATGGTTAAAATTAAGAGGTATTTTATTGATTTCTCATAACTGACACCTAAAAAATCCGATGAATTGTGATACAACCTGCTCATTAAGGGAAAAGTCACCCATACGTAGGCGTAGTATAAAGTTGCAAATAGCGTGATCACGTTGTACGCTGCACTATAAATCCCAGTGTAAAAATTTCCAGATAGTTGACTTAACATTATAATATCGACGGTGGCATAGATTGTTGCAAAAGAATTCGTAACACCAAAAGGATAAGCATTTTTTAAGGTTCTTACCCAAAATTTATAATCAAATTCAATTTTAACATGATCAACAATTTTTTTAACTTGTCTAATTATGTATCCAAGATTTATAATGGATGAGAATATATAGGCCATTACAATGGCTATTAGACCATAATCCAATTCAACGACGGCTACAATAAACAGGAGTTGAAAGATACTTGATAAAGTTGTACCGATGGATTGATGTTGAGTCTTTTCATAGGCCTGAAATATCCCATTAAATAACGCCGTCATGCTTGCAGTCGCATTTTGGATTCCAAATAGTAGATATATTGTTGTGGTTGAATCTTGACAGTTAGTTAATTTTAAAATAATAAAACTTACGACCAGTACGGTGGTTGATAGTACAATTTTCAATGGGATTATATTTCCTAAGTACTTATTTGTCAGGTCTTTTTGTTTTGAAACCTCTCTTACTATGTAGGTACTCACTCCAACGTCCATGAAAATAGCTGCCATGGTCATGGAACTAATCGCACCTTTCATCATTCCACTTTCTGAAACTCCAAGATAATTTAAAGTTGTCATTGTCCAGAAGAACGCACATATATTGGTTATGAGAATTCCTAATATTAACCAGCTTGTGTTTTTAAATAGCTTTTGTATTGAATTCATATTGTCTAAATCCATATTAAATTGTTGCTTATTGGAGGTCGTTTAAAAAATTAGCTGATTTTAGAATGTTTTCTTTGTAGTATGGAACGAGGTCATCTAAAAAATTCATGAATTCATTTGAAAGTTCGTTAATCCTAGGGTAGGTTTCATCTTCTCCATTTATCTCTAGGTTTCTGCAAACGGTTTCAATACTTTTATCATCGACGTTGTTGATGAATGGATATACAATTTTTATTTTTAAATTTTCATCGTTAAAACTAACATACTTAGAGTAGGACTTCAAGCTTTTTCCAGATAGAATGGCTGATAAAACATGATCAACCTCTTCATCCATAGATATTGAGGAAACAACACCATTAATACTGTTGTTTTTTAGAAATTCAATTGTTTCTTCTGAATCTTTTAATTTAATAAATTCTTCATAGGATTTGAAGTTGGATTGGATAAGTTTTATACCATATTTTCTTAGGTAGGATTCTAATATGATATTTGAGAGAACGTCTCTTTTATTGTTGTTGAAAATTAGGATCTTGTCTTTAACATCGATTGAGTGGGACAGTGATTTTGATGATTTGATGGCTATTTTTTGAAAGGTTGTTGATCTTAAAATATTCATGTTGTAGTATTTGTTTTTAAAAATTTCTTCTCTTTTTTTAGAAAATTTAGAAAATCTTAGATTGTTTATGTAAACGTTGGATTCATAAAGAGAAATAAATCTTGTATCCACTCCAATTCTTCCTAAAAACTTTAAAATTTCTTTTTTGGAGTGGACTTGATTCTCATTGTTCATGATTCACCATACTTTGTACCTACGATCTAAGTTGTGTACTCTGAATTTATTTTCACATAATCGTAGGTTAAATCACAACCAAATCCAGTTGCGTTTTCATCACCTATGTGTAGGTCAACCAGTATCTTAATGTTCTTACTTTGCATAAGCTTTTCGGCTTGTTTAAGGTTGTCTGTTCCTTCAAAACCTAAAATTTCACTATTTTTCACTAGATCAACCTTTTTTTTCTTGTTGGAAATAGCTATTGAAATGTTATCAGGATTAAAATCAACACCAGAGTATCCAATTGCTGCGACGATTCTGCCCCAATTAGGATCCCCACCAAAAATAGCTGTTTTAACAAGAGGGGATGATATAACAGATTTGGCAGTTATTTTAGCATCTTCATATGTTTTAGCTCCATCAACGGTGACTTCTAAGAATTTTGTCGCTCCTTCACCATCTTTTGCGATCATTTTGGCTAACCGAGTGCAGAGATGGTTTAATCCTTCTTGAAAGTTAGGGTCTAAAACTTCGTCATCTAAAACATCAACTTTTCCAGTGCTCACCAAAATGACTTCATCGTTCGTACTTTCATCACCATCGACGACCACCATATTAAAGCTCTTATCCACAGCGTCTTTAAGTGATTGGTTTAAAAGTTTTTTATCTTCAATTTTAGCATCTGTAGTTATGAAACACAACATTGTAGCCATATTTGGGGCTATCATACCTATTCCTTTACATATTCCTCCAATTTTGACTTTTGCACCATTATTTAATGTGATTTCAATGCTACACTCTTTAGGAACTGTATCTGTAGTCATGATGGCCTTTGCACTATTATTTGAAGCTTTATTGGAGTTTTCTAATTTAATATTTTCTATTAATTTATTCATGATCTTCATTGGCATTTTTCTACCAATGACACCTGTTGAAGCAATAGCTATTTCGTTTTTATCAATTTTTAACTTATTGGATACAGATTTAACAATATTTTTACAATCTTCTTCTCCTTTAGACCCTGTAAAACAATTTGCATTACCACTGTTGGCCACGATGGCCTTAAGGTCGTTGTTTTCCACGATGTTTTTGGTATGTTTAACGGGTGCTGCGATGATTTTGTTTGTAGTGAAAACTCCTACTGCCATACTTTTAGGAAAAGATATAATACTAAGCCCATATTTACCTTCACGAATTCCCCCAGCTTTCACGTCAGAGACAGCACACACTCCACCATCGATCTTCTTTATATTTTTATTCATTCTCATCACATCTTATGATCGTTTGGATTACTAATCTTCTTTAATCAAATTTATATTACAGTTTATTTGACGTTAAAGGTCACAACTTTTTTAAATCATCATTTTAATTAATTTTATTTTTTCAATCTAAATTTAAGATATACTTTTTTATAAATAAATATTTTTTTTTTAAAAAAAGATCATGGTCTTGTCGATGGTATAAATTCAAGATACTCTTCAACGTGTATAAACTATTTTAAGTAGGATTACAAATTTATATAAATACAAAACATAAAATTGTTAACATGGACTTCATCTATTAACCCTTTATAACTGCTAAAATGATTATATTTAAATATTTACGATTATTTTTTGGAATAAGCTTTTGATCAAACTTTTTTTAAAAGTTTGTTCTAAATGATAAAATAATTCTATTTAAATTGATGATTATTTTTTAAAATAAAAGTTTTGATCAAACTTTTTTTAAAAGTTTGGATTACAACACTTGAATGGAGATATTCATGAAAAAAACAGTTTTTTTTGATATAGACGATACACTCTTAAACACATCGACGTTTGCTAAATTAGCTCGAGAATCAGCTATTAAGACGATGGTTGATAATGGTTTGCCAATGACTTTTGATGAAGCTTACTCTCTTTTAAAAGAGATTATCAATCAGAAAGGATCTAACTACAACAAACACTTTGATGTGTTAACCAAAACGGTTTTAGGTGAAGAAAACTCAATGTTAATAGCTTTAGGGATGGTTACATATCACAATGTGAAGTTCGCACTTTTAAGACCATTTCCAAAAACAACGGATGTTCTAATATATTTAAAAAGTAAAGGTTACAAATTGGCTGTAATATCCAATGGTTTAACAATAAAACAATGGGAAAAGTTAGTTAGATTGAACTTACATAACTTTTTTGATGGAGTCGTAACCTCTGAAGAAGTTGGATTTGAAAAACCGAACAAATATATTTTCGATGAGGCATTAAAGAAGATGGATTGTGAAGCTGAAAATAGTATAATGGTTGGGAACAGATTAGATACAGATTGTATTGGGGCAATTAATGCAGGAATGTCATCAATTCTTATTGATCCAAATATAACACCTAAAGAAATTCAAAAAATAAAGGATGATAATTTAGATATAAAGATAATAAAAAATATTAGTGAAATAGAGGATTTACTTTAATATCTAAATCATTTAATAATTGATCATTATATTTACTATTGAGAAGAAACTTTTAAAAACGAAAAATTTGTTCCTAAGTTTTCACTTTGTTCAAACAAAAGTTTCATCAAAAGTTATTTTGAAATTGATAATATCTAATTTTTGGGTCGTATAATGGATGAAACATATATGTTGCTGGTGAAAGAGAAAAAAAACTCAAATCTCGATGAACCACCAATAAAAATTTTTAAAAAGATGATAGAAATTTATTTAAATAATATTCGATTGATTTTATTTATAGGCCTTTAACTAAAGTTTGCAAGAGATCAAATTGTTTTAACTCTCATGAAAATTGTCTATTTAAGATTTTATAAATTAAAATAGCTATTTTAATAAAATATTTATAAATAAA
>JAITEE010000130.1 GCA_031282205.1 Candidatus Methanovirga aequatorialis
TTGATAGTTTAGTAAATAAATTATTTTTATAATTATGTTTTTAAAAATAATCTTTAAATTATTAATAAAATAAAAAATAAAGCATTTTAAAAATAATGAAAATTTATTATAATTTCCAATATTTATTTGAATGATGAAAATTTAATTTTGCAATTTACTATAATAAGCATTTCCCATTGATAATATATTTTATAATATTTAATATAATAATAAATCAACAGAGAGTTCTATAAACTTATTTCAAAATATTTTAATATAAAGTTTATTCATATTTTTTGAGAGTGTAAACTTTTCACCTCTACAAATTCTCATCTTAAGTATCATCGCTGGCAAACATCTTGAATATTTCTTTTACCAGCCTTTTCAACTTTTTTTTATATTTTAAAAAGTTGAATTGCTAACAGGTCAATAAAGTTAAAAAAGTTAATAAAAATATATATGATTGTTTCCTTATAAATATCCATGAAAATGTACATTGTGGATAGTGGTTCTCATGAGATGTGAAATTTGTGGTGAAGTGATAGAAGACGATAGACCTATTAAAACAAAAATTGATGGTTCTGTTTTAGATGTTTGTACAAATTGTGCTAAATTTGGTAGAATACAAAAAACACCCCCAAAACCTAAAACAATAGCTAAAAAAAGTAAACTTCAAAGTGCTGATAAAAATAAAAACGTAAAAAAACCTGTTAAACCTGTACCTAAGGATGAACCAACAGATGAATTGGTAGAAGACTATAATGTTATAATTAAGGAGAAAAGAGAGTTTCAAGGTTTATCAAGAGAGCAATTGGCAGGTCAAATCAATGAAAAGGCTTCGGTTGTAGGTCGTGTTGAAAGTGGAAAGATGATTCCAGATATAAAGTTAGCTAAAAAGTTTGAAAAAATTCTTAAAGTAACCCTAATTGAAAAAATTGGAGAGTTTGATTTGAAGGATAATTTAAAATCGGTGAACAGTGAACCTACCTTAGGTGACGTTGTTAAAATTAAAAAATGAATATGGTTAAAATAAACGCATGATTAAGTGTTGGCCGATGTGGTGGAGGTAGTGTATGACTTCAAAGGTTTATTTCTCAAATTTAAGATCGGAAGATGAGAGTGGTAACAAGGGAAACAAGTTAATAAAATTGTTTAATAAGGCAAACTTCAGTGACTTGTATGATAAAGACGAATTGGTGGGAGTTAAAATACACTTTGGAGAGAGGGGAAATGATGCATACATATCTCCAACTTTAATTAGATATTTAGTCGATGAAATTAAAAAAACTGATGCTAATCCATTTTTAACGGATACGAATACGTTGTACTTTGGTTTAAGACATAATTCAGTAGATCACTTAAAAACAGCTACATTAAATGGGTTTTCTTATTCCGTTGTTGGGGTTCCTTTGATAATAGCCGATGGACTTAAGGGTGAACACGAGGTTTTGGTGGATATAAATCAAAAACATATAAAGACTGCAAGGATTGGAGGAGATATTTTTAATGCCGATGGACTTCTTGTTGTATCACACTTTAAGGGCCACACTTTAAGTGGTTTTGGAGGAGCTATTAAAAACTTGGCAATGGGTTGTGCAACTATAAGTGGCAAATTAGAGCAACATAAAGTTTCTAAACCAATTATACAGGATAACTGTATTAGTTGTGGAGTATGTCAGGATGCATGTCCAGTCGATGCGATACTTAATCGAGAGAATAGCTATCTAATTGACTACGATAAATGTGTTGTGTGTATGGACTGCATGTCTGCATGTAAAAATGATGCAATTGATTTGAACTGGGAGGAAGAGATACCTAAATTCATTGAAAGAATGGGTGAATATGCTTTAGGAGCGGTTAAAAATAAACAGGATAAAACAGCTTACGTTAATTTCCTAACAAACATAACTCCTCATTGTGACTGCTTTCCATTTAGTGACGCTCCAATTGTTCCAGATATTGGATTTTTAGCCTCCGATGATCCAGTAGCTATTGATGCTGCAAGTTTACATTTGGTGAATCAACAAAAGGGAATTAAGGACTCGTTGATTCATAAAAATTGTAATCATGGCGAAGACAAGTTTAAAGGAGTTTGGGAAAAGGTGGATGGTGATCATCTACTTGAGTACTGCCAGGATATTGGTCTAGGCACCACTGACTTTGAAATCATTGAAATTTAATTTTTGTGTCATTAATTTATTTATATGGCTTAAATATTTATAATATGAGTTAAATATGGGTGAAAATATTAAACAGGTTATCTTTAGGTTTCAGTGAATTTAAAACACTAATAGAAGAAAATAAGATTCATGTCGATAAGACCAAGTTCATATATATGATCAAAGACCATAGAAAAAGAAGTTATTGAAGACAAATTGATTCACTACCTTCTTAAAATACCTAATTTTGAAGTTGAAACATCATTTAAAGATAATCTTACAAGGATGTATGTTGATGAAGTCGAAGACGACTTCAACGATTTTAAAAATGATATGTGGTCTTGGATCAAAAATAGGGATTTCGATAACTTAGCTAAAAAATTAAAGATAAAAATAATCTATTTATCTAATATGATCTATTTAAATTTAGTTTAGGGAATTTTTGTAAATAATTATATCTAATATGATATATAAATACAAAAACTATAAGTCAAAAACAATTTTTATGAGTTGAAAATAGATTTTTAGTAATAAAATCTTTTAAAAGCCTACTATAACTATTAAATTTTTAATTAAAAATATTATAATTAATATTTTTAAAAAATAAAAAGATTTTAAGTATTATCTTAATAATAAGGTATAATTTAAAATTGATTTGAAAATAAGACGTTTTAAATTAAATAATTAATTTAAATTTTTTAAAATATAGAGGATGAAATCATGGTACGAATGGCTGATAGGCTTGGAAAGGTGGATCTATCCGACGTTAGGAGGATGTTTGAGGCGAGTAGTGAGAGTGATATCAACTTGGGACTTGGAGAACCTGACTTTGAGATACCTGAAAATGTTAAAAAGGCCATTGTTAATGGTGTTGAAAATGGATTCACTCATTATACGTCTAATAGGGGTTGTATAGAGCTTAGGGAAGAAATATCTAAAAAGCTTAAAAAGGATAACTCTGTTAACGTTGATTCAGACTCTATTATGGTTACTACGGGAGCAAGTGAGGCGTTGTACATAGCCTCACAGGGTTTGTTTAATAAGGATGATGAGGTTTTAATTCCTGATCCTGGTTTTTTATCCTACAGAGCATGTGTTGAGTTGGCTGAAGCAAGGTCAATTCCAATTAAAACATCTCTTGATGATGATTACAAAATGAGGTATGAGAACGTTCAAGATAAGATAAGCTCAAAAACTAAGGCAATTATATTAAATTCTCCTTCTAATCCAACGGGTGCTGTCATGGATAAAGAAGACATTAAATCTATCTGTGATTTATCTGTTGACCATGATTTCATCATGATCAGTGATGAGATATATGAGAAGATAATTTATGATGGTAAACATTACTCTCCAGCTCGATTTGGTGGGAACACTCTTTTGATCAATGGATTTTCAAAAGCTTATGCCATGACTGGACTTAGGATTGGATACATTGCAGGTCAAAGTCTTATGATCGATGAAATATTAAAGGTTCATCAATATAATACGGCTTGTGTAAGTTCTCTTTCCCAATTAGGTGCTTATGAAGCATTAAAAAGTTCTGATAGGTATGTCGAAGATTTGGTGAAAGAGTTTAGAAGAAGAAGGGATCTTATTTTAGGTGGATTAGACGATTTGGGTTTGGAATGTGGTGAGGTTCAAGGGGCGTTCTATGTTTTTCCTAAGGTTAAAAATGCCACGTTTTATGTGAAAAAAGCATTGGAGGCTGGTGTTGTGTTAGTTCCAGGAAAAGGGTTCGGTGAATCTTGTGAGGACAACGTAAGGATTTCTTATGCCAACTCCTATGAAAACATTGAGGAGGCTATTGATCGTTTGAAAACCATTAACATGTAAAAAAAAAGTTGATAGCACCCACTAACGTTAAATTTTTAAAGTTTTCAGAAGAAGTAGAGTTGAAATAAAAACGTTTAATTATTTTTTTTGTCTTTTATCGGGTGTTATGATTATAGGGTGTTAGAAATTTAGTGAATTTTCGAGCATTTTCCATGCTTATTTCATGCTGTAGCATGATTCATATATATTGGAGTCTAAAAGTACACAGTATTTAATCGTGAAAATTGAAA
>JAITEE010000182.1 GCA_031282205.1 Candidatus Methanovirga aequatorialis
ACTAATTTAAATTAAATTTAAAATGAAGTTTTAATAAAAATTATCATGACAAAATTCCAAATCTTAAATTAAAAAAAATATTAGATCAATATAGATAATTTTTATAAAACACTAATAAATATTATGAAATATTAAATTGTCATAACACTACCGCTTATCAGATATAATAGAAAATGTAAAATAAACTGGAATTTTTACTAAAACCAACGCAGATGAAAAAATATCAATGTTATACATGAATATCACCCAGATGATCAGACGATTTATTTTTAATAATAATTTTATTATTAGTAATATTTATATGTGATATTTTACAATATAATGTAATATAATAATAATTCAAAATACATCTGATTTAAATTCTTGTATTTTAAGATACATCATGTTTTATCAGGTATTTATAATATAGAAAAAAAATTGAATATTATATATTAAAAAGAATATGATGAGATAATTAAAATGATGAACGAGAGATACATAGATATTGATATTCTGGAAGATTATGTTTTTAAGCTTGTTTTTGGTAGAACGACATCAAAAGGCTTATTAGAACATTTTCTTGCAAGAGTACTTAACAGAAAAGTTGAAGTAGATCAGACGTTAAACACTGAAATAGTTCGAGAAATATTTGACGGTAAAAATGTTAGCTTGGATGTAGTTATTAAAACCGAAAACGACACTATAATCACTGTTGAGGTACAAAATGATCGCATAGAAGAAATGGAAAAAAGAATAAAGTACTACACAGATAGATTAAGTTCCACAATACTTAAAAAAGGAGAAAACTATTGTAAAACTCAAAAAGTGATCTCAATGGCAATACTAAATCACAAGTTTTATAAAGAAGACCAACATAATTATAGACACACCTTTAAATTATTGAACACTAAAAATCACTCGATCTACGACGACGATCCACTGGAGATAATCATCTTCGATAAGATAAAAAAAGAAGATTTTAATGTTGATGATCCCGTAGATCGCATTTTCATGTATTTATTTGGATATTTTAACAATGAAGAACTAAAAAATCAGACTTGTCTAGATGATTTAATAAGAGATATAGAAGAGGTAAGGAATATGATATCAAAAAGTCAAGAGGCAGAAATTGCAAAAATAGGAATCGAAAAAAGACAAATGGACGAACAAATCAGACTAAAAACCGCAGTAAAAGAAGCTAAAACAGAAGGCAAAATAGAAGGAATAAAAGAAGGTAAAATAGAAGGTAAAGAAGAAGAAAAAGAAAACATGGCTTTAAAATTGAAAAATAAAGGTTTTTCTTTAGAAGAGATTAGTGACATCACCAATTTATCCATTAAAAAGTTAAAAAATTTGAATTCAAACAGCTAACAAAAAGATCAACTATTTAAATTATCTTTATAATCATGTTTTTAAAAATAATCTATAAATTTCCAGTATTTAGATGTTGTCCCCCTTTTATTCACTGATTATTAATTTCAATCTTTATTTATTAAATTACTTTTTATTATTTTTGATATTGACCCTTTTATTCACTGATATATTTATATACTATTTTATCCATAAATAATAGCACGGATTAAGGTGATTATCCATGATCTTTAAAAGAACTATTAACATATTCATACTACAAAAATATCAGTAAATAAAAGGATCAACATCTTATTTTTTGTCCAACCATAAAATATCTCCTTTTAAGCTTAATATCCTCCACCTCTATTAGGGGTATCATCGGACTTTTATTTCTCCTCACTATATATCCACGGTTTTTAATTTAGTATAGATGTACTCCAGCACAACTAATCAATTTATCACTCATTACAGGTTTCATATTATCACTTATACACTTACATTTATATATTTTAATTCATTTTGTAATCCTATTTTTTTCGTTTTCTACTTCAAATTCAAGTATAACATCAATTATAGTTAAACTCCAAACTTTTGAAAATAATCAAAGTTAAAATACTCAATATATTTCATTTGTTTTGAAAATTAAGGGTGAAATAAAGAAATAAAATTGATGATTATAGGTATGAAAGTTAAGTTTGCAAGTTTTGAACCTTATAAAATATTTTAATTTTTTTAAATAACCATTTAATTAGTTTATTTTTATTAAATAAATGTTTATTTATAAATATTTTATTAAAATAGCTATTTTAATTTATAAAATCTTAAATAGACAATTTTCATGAGAGTTAAAACAATTTGATCTCTTGCAAACTTTAGTTAAAGGCCTATATTTTTAAACTTTTCGATTTAAACTATATATCATTAATTAATCCTACAAAATATTTAAACATAGCTATAAAATTACCGCCATTACCTTTATTATCTTGATAATTCTTTTTTATATCGGTTAATTTACGTACAATACTGGTTGTATCTTTACATATACTGGTATCATTAGCTAAATAATAGGCTCCTATATCATAAAGCTTATCTTTGGCTTTACCTTTACATGTATCAGCTATTTCGTTTCCCACTACTTTGAAACCAATTTCCCAAGCACTTTGTTTACCAGCTTCAACTCCTAATGAACTACCACTTGGTTGGAGCTGCAATAGCTCCTGATATAACTGCTTGTACTTTATTTACAACTTCCATTGTTTTAAAAGCACTTTGAAAACCATTTATTATTAATGTTTTAACCTTTTTATGAGGGTGTAAAGTTTTGTGGAGTTTTTCTTTATATTACTCCATTTTCCATGAACAGAGCTAAATACTCAAGTAAACCATTATTTGTCTTAAATTTACTTTTAGTTTCTGATTTTTTAG
>JAITEE010000206.1 GCA_031282205.1 Candidatus Methanovirga aequatorialis
AATGTTTATAAATTATTAATCTAATTATTTCTTATAAAAATTATCTAAATTAAATTTAAATAGATTATATTGGATATTGATATTTTATAATTGACAAACTTTACCAAAATCATTATAAACTGAAAAAGTTAATATTTATACATAAACGGAAATTTGGAGTGAATTATGAATTTGAAAAAAATAGCTGGTTTTGAGGCGGCAAAAGAGGTTAACGATGGGGATATTGTAGGTTTAGGTACTGGTTCAACCACACATTACTTCACCCAAAAACTTGGAGATAGGATCAAAAAGGAGGAGATTGAGATTATGGGTATTCCTACCTCTTATCAATCTTTTCTACAGGCTATGGAATGTAATATACCTGTGACTACCTTAGATGAACATGACGTTGATATAGCTGTTGATGGTGCTGACGAGATTGATAAAGATTTAAATCTCATTAAAGGAAAAGGGGGTGCACACACCTTAGAGAAAGTAGTGGATTACAGTGCAAAGATTTTCATTGTAATAGCCGATGAAACCAAATTGGTTGAAAATCTTGGGAATTTTCCAGTTCCACTCGAGGTGATCTCAAAGGCTGTAAAACCAGTCTTTTCGGCACTTAAAGATATGGGTGGTGAGCCAAGTATAAGAATGGCCAAGTATAAGAATGGTCCAGTTATTTCAGACAATGGAAATTTTATCGTTGATGCTAAATTTGGGGTAGTGAATAATCCTATTGCACTAGAAAAAGATCTTAATGCAATTCCTGGTGTAGTTGAAAATGGAATTTTTTCACAAATGACTGATAAAGCAATTATTGGCTGTGAAAATGGTATTAATAAGATTAATTTTTAGTTTTATCTGTGGGGTATAGGACGTTTTTAAAAGATATAAATAATATTAAAATCATAAAGTTTATCATGTTGTTTTGACTACTTTAACAAATTTTGTTTTAATAGGTTTTAAATATTGATTTTAACTTTGGTTACTTGTGAATTAAATTTTATAATTTAAGAATTTTCTATTATCAAATTTTTTTATTATTATAACATTAATGTAATTTAATAAATAAAAGAAATCTATGATCAACATATAAATTCATGATCATAGTAAAGGTCCTATTAAATTCAAATAAATTCTTAAATCAATTATTTTAAATATTTTTAAGGTGACTCAATTGGTAGATTTATTGGACGATTGGAAAAGAACTCATTTTACTAAGAATATAAATACCAACCTTGTTGATGAAGAAATTGTAGTTATGGGTTGGGTACACGAAATACGCGATCTTGGGGGAATAGTTTTTGTAGTGATTCGTGACAGAGACGGGAAAATACAGATAACGGCTCCAAGTAAGAAGATTGAGGCTGAACTTTTAGAACAAATAAGAAATTTTAGAAAAGAATCGGTAGTAGCCATTAAGGGCAAGGTTCAAGGTTCAAATAAGGCACCGAATGGAGTTGAAATAATTCCTAATGAGATTAAAGTTTTAAACGAGGCAATTCAACCTTTGCCTATGGATCCAACGGATAAAGTTAAGGCAGAGATAGATACACGTTTAGATAATCGTTTCATTGATTTAAGAAGAGATAATGTTAGTTCTATTTTTAAAATTAAAAGTCAAATGCTTCACAGCACACGACTATTTTTTGAGGAAAATGGTTTCATTGAAGTAAACACGCCTAAACTTGTTGCTTCGGCTACTGAAGGAGGAACTGAACTTTTTCCTATTACTTACTTTGAAAGAGAAGCATTTTTAGGTCAATCTCCTCAGCTTTACAAACAAATGTTGATGTCTGCTGGATTTGAAAGAATTTTTGAAATAGCTCAGATATTTAGAGCAGAAGAACATGATACCCTTCGTCATTTAAATGAAACTATTTCTATTGACATGGAGTCCTCTTTCATGACCGATACCGATGTCATGGAGATTTTAGAGAAGCTTGTTAACAAGGTTTTAGCCGACGTTACCCAAAACTGTCAGAGATATCTAGATGTTCTTAACATAGATTTAAAGTTTTCTAATTGTCCTTTCCCTGTTGTTAGATATGATGATGCCGTGAATATTGTTAATTCTAAAGGTGTTGAGATGGAATGGGGTGAAGATTTATCTCGTGCTGGTGAAAAAGCTTTGGGTGATGAGTATCCATCTTATTATTTTTTAACGCAATGGCCATCTGAAATAAAACCGTTTTATGTCATGCCAAATGAAAAAGACCCAACAAAAAGCCATGCATTTGATTTAATGTATGGGAATTTGGAGATTTCTTCTGGTGCAATGAGGATTCATCAACATGACCTTTTAAAAGAGAAAATAGCTGAAAAAGGATTAAATCCAGATTCATTTGAAAGCTATTTAAAATCTTTTGATTATGGAATACCACCTCATTCTGGTTGGGGTCTTGGAGCAGATCGTTTTAACATGACTATAACTGGGCTTAATAATATTCGAGAAACTGTTCTTTTCCCAAGAGATAGAAGAAGGTTAACTCCTTAATCAATAATAATTTAAACTAATACAATTTTTTCATTTATCATACATTGGATGGTTAAATAAATGGCTCGGCTATGGAAATTGTTAGTGGTTCCCTTGATATTGATGGTACTGGTTGGTGGAGTAACGTTAACTGATTCACACGATAGTAAACTATTTCTTTTAAATAATATGAAACCGATAGATATTTGGGGTATGGAATTCCTTTATTCAAATTCAGATAAACAAGACGCCGTTGGAAATAATTACACGGTTAACTATTATCGTCTATCATTTAAGGCCAATCAAGATATTAAAAATATGAGTATAGTGGCTATTGGCTTAGATCAGAATAATAGGCGGTTGACATTACCAGATTCTATTATTTTTCCTAAAACACAGCCCTTTAATTATATAGTCCATAGTAACAGTACAATATCCCAGGGTAAAATAGGCACGGTTGAGTTAGTTTATGCATCGAATGGTAATCAAAACCTTAAATCGTTACAATTTTACGTTTACGATGAATCAAAAAGATTAAATAATCTTGTTAGTGAATATACTGTACCTGTAGTTATTAATAAAACTTTCAGTGGTTATTATTATGGTTCTAAAATTAACTAGGTGTTTTGAAAGTCATGATGATTTTTTATAGAAAAAAAATATATACTATAAACTGAATAGTTATAATGTTTATTTATGTTAGTATTCGGTTGGTATGCTACATACTTTGTACTAATAAATTTTATTGATCCTTTTTTTGAAATCGAAGTTTAGAGAAGAAATGTTAGAACGTGATAATTATCTCAATAATCCAACCGTCTATTAATCTGGTTTAGGAGAAGATAAATGTTAAAGAATAGGATAGTTTTGGAATATTTAAATGGGATTATTGAAGATGAAGATAACATCCCTATAATTGAATGTCTTTTAGAGGACATGAATTCTGATGAAAAAATAGCAGAGAAAACTAATATTAAATTAAATATAGTTAGAAGAATTTTATATAGACTTTATGATTCTGGCTTGACAACCTATAAAAGAAATAAGGATCCTGAAACTCAGTGGTATACCTATTTTTGGAAATTTGATACAGATAGTGTTTATTTAAATCTCAACGAAAAATATGAGATGTATGTTAGTCGATTAGAGGCATTATTAAAATTTGAAGAAGATAACATGTTTTTTGCATGTGAAAATGGCCATATGAGAGTCGATTATAATCGTGCAGCTGATTTAGAATTTATTTGTCCAGATTGCGGTAATAAAATTGTTTTTAAAGGTAATGAAGAAAGAATATCCGATATTAAAAGAGAGATAAAAAAATATAAAAAAATTCATAAAGAAGTAAACAATCTTTTCTCCAATTGATATAGGTTTCTTTTCATTTAGAACAAACTTTTAAAAAAGTTTGATCAAAACTTTATTCTGAAAAATAAACATCAATCATTTACAGTGTATTAAATAATGTTTGTAAGTAATAAAAATGTTTAATAATTTATTATAAACATTAAATTTTTAATTAAAGAAATTATAATTGATATTTTTAAAAATAAAAGTATTTTAATAATTA
>JAITEE010000066.1 GCA_031282205.1 Candidatus Methanovirga aequatorialis
TTATTTTTTAATATTAAATATATAGACATAAGCATAAAAATCGACTAGTTTCCTTGCTTAGGTTTAGTTTTAATGGTATACACCATTGTTTTCTTCCTCCTCATAATATGGAATGTTGATAAAGTCAATAGCAAAAATATTTACGTTTCCTAGGAACGGTTTTAGCTGCATGAATCTTCGCACTATCATTTAAAGCCTCTTGAATTCCATCTAAATCAAGATTACGAAGCCTATAATCTAATGGTTCCTTCAGAGAGCATCAATACAAAGATCACTAACGTTATTAACACTAGTTTTAGACACAGGCGTTAAGAAGATGGTAAACAATAGTTCTATCATTATACACAACATTAGGGGGCTGAATTCAACCCTAACAAATCTTTAACCACATTCACCGAAAGACTTAATACATCATCATTCAATAATAAACTACGTGGGGTTTTTTTTTCTTTTTGTCATATTATATAATACAACCCCACAATTATAATACTTTACGAACTACTGATTATTGTTTAAAGTAGATGTCTAAGGTTGTTTGTTTTGATCTTAGATGTTCTTTTAAAAGACTGCTTTTTTTCACGTACTTATGGATTGGGATTTTCAACTTACTTTTAAGATATTCAAGGGATTGTTTTAAGGTTTCAAATTCGGTGTATTCTCTTTCCATTGCATGTTTGATGTTTTCTCTGACGTTGAAGACTCCTAGTGGAACATATCCTTCATACGCTTCTCTTAAAACTATGGCACCAGACTGTATTTTTTTTTTATTTAAGTGGTCCAAAATGGACATTTTACAGGTATAATAGCAACCACCAACAGAGGAGTACTCTGTTTTATCTTTGTTGGTTTCATAGTCTGAGAATATCATCTCTTCTTTTCCTAATATCTGAATAAATGCTTCCATCCATTCATACTGCCATTCCATTGGTAGTAACATAATTGCATAATAGTTTTTTAAGCTTTGAAATTCATAGACTCTGTAGGTATCTAAAATTGAGTAGTGTCTAACTTCTTTTAATAGGTTGTTAGCTATTGTTGAATCACATGCTGTAATTGACCATCGTGTAGGCACTAACTTCCTTTTTTTACCTGTTCCAATAGCTCCAACGGAGAGTGCTTTCTGAAAACGAGAGAAGGGAACATCTTTATCATGTAGATTCATTAAAGCTTCACTTGCTTTTAAATCTGTATCGTAGTAAGTTTTCTCTAACTGTCTGTCCCATCTCACGGTATCAATATCAAATTTTTCTATAACTGCACTTGGGCCATGTGGGGTACTGTCCTCACTAAGTGTGGTTCCACGAGGAATTTTTCCAAATTTAGCTTCACCATCTATTGATCTGGATGCAAGAGAAATATCTTTAAGCTTTTCGATTAAAGGATTATTTAAATCATCAATAGATAACAATTGTTTTCCACGAACAAGATTAAGACGATACTTTATGATATCTTCCTGTGTTTTACCTTCACCAATCCATGATTCAGGCGAGTCTACAATTGCAGTGTCTCCATGTTCAGGAACCATCATTGGTCCTACATAGACTTTTGGGTAATTCCACCTTCCGACAAATACTGATGGAGGTGTACTTCCTTCTAATTCTTTACCTACCTTAACAGATTTCATTTGAATCTTATTGGTAAGTTTTTTCAAATATGCATTTTTAGATTTTATCATATTAACGTGGGGATGTTTTTATTAAAAGAAATTCCTTTGATTGGGATCAAGATATTTTTATCTTTTTAATTAATATCGTCATAGTATTAAATACTCTTAATGGTGACGTTGTGGTATTAATATTTTTTCATTCCACTATGAATTGAATATAGGATCATATAAAAATTCATCCACAATGAATTTATCATAAAGTATATATATGATGAAAAATATAACTCTAAAAAATGATTTATTATTAAAATATACTATGATCATGGTTACCATATAAAAATTGAATGTTTTAATATTGATTTAGAATAGAAAAATTTTTGATTTAATAATAATCATAAAAATTAAAGTTGGTATACTTCATTTTAACATAAGAACTTTTTATTTTTTAAAAAATTTTTATACTTTTATAATCTTAAAAAATTGATTTTTTTATTGTATGAGTTTCTTTTCATTGAAGCTGAAAAAAAACTTATTTGTTTTAAAAGATTCTTTGTATAACTAACTTGTTCTATATCGTTCAAATATTTCAATCTTTTAAAATATTAACTGAGGATTAAATGAAGTTTATAGGAAATGTTGTTCACGTTGCTAAATCTGGAAAATTAATTGGGAGATCTTCTCAAAGTCCTCCTGTTGGAGCAACAGTTTATAATAAAAAAAAGAGTAGGATTGGGAAAATCTATAACGTTTTTGGACCAACCAAAAATCCTTATATCTCAATAATTCTTAAAGTTAAAAAGTTTAAATATGATGTTAATGATGAGTTGTATATTTCAAAATCTTCTAAAGATAAAAGGAGGAAGAAGTTACGAAAGAAAAAATAAACAATGAAATTCTTCAGGATAGTGGAATTCTTAACGATAATGTTTTTAGTAATGAAAAATCTGTAGGTGATGATCCAGATAAAAAAAGTGATTATTTCATGGTTGAAAGACAAGTTAAGTGTCCTGAATGCGGATCTGAAAATTTAATAGGTGATTATGAACGAGCTGAAATCTTTTGTGCTGAATGTGGTCTTGTTATAGATGAGAACATAGTGGACATGGGACCTGAATGGAGAGCGTTTGATCATGAACAAAGAGATAAACGTACAAGAGTGGGTGCTCCAGTAACCTACACAATTCACGATAAGGGTTTAAGTACGATGATCGATTGGAAAAATAAGGATATTTATGGTAGAGATATTCCTGCAAGAAGTCGTGCTCAATGGTATCGTTTAAGAAAATGGCAAAGAAAAATAAGAATCTCCAACTCTACTGAAAGAAATCTTGCCTTTGCTTTAAGTGAATTGGATAGAGTTTCTTCAAGATTAGGTCTCCCAAGAAGTGTTAGAGAGTCTGCCTCTGTTATTTATAGAAATGCACTTGAACGAAAGCTGATTCGTGGTAGAAGTATTGAAGGTGTCGTTGCTGCTTCACTGTATATTGCTTGCAGAAGGTGTAACGTTCCAAGAACTTTGGATGAAATATCTGAGGTTTCAAGAGTAACTAAAAAAGAAGTTGGAAGGACCTACAGATTTTTATCAAGAGAGTTAAGTATTAAGTTAATGCCGACATCTCCAGTTGATTATGTTCCAAGATTTGCAAGTGAATTAGGACTTTCAACTGAAGCTCAAACACGAGCTATTGAAATAATTAAAAAAGCCATGACAAAAGGTTTAACTTCAGGTAGAGGACCTAATGGAGTAGCTGCGGCGGCACTATATCTTGCATCAGTTTTACTCACTGAAAGGAAAACTCAAAGGGATGTTGCTGAAGTGGCTGGTGTTACAGAGGTCACCATTAGAAACAGATACAAGGAACTTACAGAAAACCTTGAAATAGGAATAACATTTTAGTTGTTCTACTTAAATTTAATATTTCCAGTGGATTGTATGCTTTACTTGATTGGGTTGGGTTTATCGGATCATGAAGATATTTCCTTGAAAGGAATGAAAGTTTTAAAAAATCTTGACTTTGTTTATGCTGAATTTTTCACTTCAAAGCTATTTGGAACAAGTATTGAACTAATTGAGGAAGTAATTGGTAGAGACGTTGTTTTGCTAAATCGTATGGAAGTTGAAGAAGAAAGTATATTCTTAAATAAAGCAAAGAAATATAACGTTGCATTAATAACTGGGGGAGATCCTTTAATAGCCACGACCCATACCCAGTTTTTAGTTGAAGCAAAAAAACAAGGAATCAAAACGGAGGTAATTCATGGGTCTTCGATCTTATCAGCTGCAGAAGGAATATCAGGTCTTCAACCTTATAAGTTTGGAAAAATAACTTCAATACCCTTTCCAGATAATAACTTCTTTCCCCATTCTCCGTATTTAACAATTGAAAATAACTTAAAAAATAACGCTCACACTCTTGTTCTTTTAGATATTCAAGTTGATAAAGATAGATTCATGACCATTAACCAAGGATTGGAGTATCTCCTAAAAGTTAGAGATGAGTTACTAAACGAAGGAAAGGAAAATTTTCTTGTTACCGAAGAAACTTTAGCTATTGGGGTTGCACGAGTTGGTTCAAAGGATTTAAAAATAAAAGCAGGTAAAATATCTGATTTAATAAATTCTGATTTTGGAAGTCCACTTCACTGCATTGCAATACCTTCAGAGCTCCAAGTTGTTGAAGCAGAATACTTAATAGCCATTGCAGGAGCAGATGAATCTATCAAACTTTTAAAAACTAAAAATTTTTGATTATTATTGCCAAAAACCGTTTTAGGAAACAAAAAAAAATTTAAAAGACTAAATACAAGTCTAAAAACGAAAAATAAATTTAAGAAACGGAAAACAAGTTTTCCTAAGCTTATTTTGCAATAAACGAGAAGTAAACTTCTCTAAATTACCTTCGATAATAATCAAAGATTTGTTATCAGAGATAACTTAGAAGAATTTCTGATAGGAAATTGGAGGAATTTATTCCCTTGTTTTGTTCTCTGGTTCTAACGTTAAGCATTTAAGTTTCCTTAAGTCAATTACTTCGTAGACAAGATTTGATCAAAAAATTTACTGAAGTCGTATTAAAACAAGTTGTGTGTTAAGATGGAAAATGATTTATATGCCTTTGATACAAGTTGTCCAAAATGTGGTGGGAAAACGACTAAAAAACAAATTGGATTGGCTGTTTTTATAATGTGTCAAGATGTTATGGATTGTGACCACTATGAAATTGAAAAAATTGACTCCATAATTGATAACCCCTCTGAAAAAAGAATTAATTGGGAAAAATTGTGGTATAAAGAGAGACTCAACATTTTTATTAGGAAAGAAAAAAATAAAATTAAAAAAGAGTTCATTGCAAAAGAAATGGAACGACTGAGAAAAGAGTCTTTAAAAACAAGACTTTCCTAAAAAAAGATTTTACCATGCGATTTGGATTCTTTTACTAAATATAAAACACAACTTTTTCTAATAAACAGACTATTTTCAAAGAATCACACACACACAACATATATTTGTTTTTGCAGTATTTAAAGATTTTGTTTTTTCACAGATCTTTTCGCGAAAAAATATTTCAAAAAATATTTCAAAAAATCATTCAGTTACGAAAAATCAAAAAAGTAATACTATAGTAATACAAAAAACAAAAAAAATAATGAAAAGAAAAATATCACAAAAAAAATCGCAAAAAAAACTACAAAAATGGAAGCAAGAAAAAAAAGAATAATAATATATATATAATAAGTAAAATATTACAATATTACAATAATTACATTAATTTTATTATTTATTATTATTATTATTATATATAAGGAGTCCTCTCTAAAATAACTGCTTTTTCAAAATGACTTTTTGTAATATGCAATATCCTCAAAACGAACTAAAAAATTTTAGCACATACATATCTACTATGTTATTTTTACATCAACACGAAAAGACCCTAAAAATACATTCATTTGCCTTCAATTATCTTAATGTTTTTCATCATCAAATCATAGAATAATTATATGTTTCTTCAATTTAAATGCATGAAAATTTTCTCTGTTTTCTCCTTTTTTTAGAAGATTGTGTGAAAATTTCATTTTTTCATGATTGATCACACCCACGACAACACGACAACACAACAAGAACACATCGACACAGAATAAACTTTTATACACCCCTGAATAAGTATTTACTCACTTCTTTCATCTTCTTCCATCTTTTTTAAAGCCGTTAGAATTTTTGATTCTCCTTTCTCGATATGCATTTTCTCTATATCAATGTATGTCATATTTTTCTCAATGGCCGTCTCTAAAGATAGTAATGAAGGTAACACCTTCTGAATATAAGAAGCATAACCATTACGAGCACTACGAACATCCTTATCCTCAAAACCCTTAGGATCCGATAGATCACAGATAATATTCTCAGTCACCACTTCAAAAACTGGTTTCAACCGCAAAAACCTCTTAGAATCCTCATACTCCCTTTCTCGCCTTCTTCTTTTCTTCACCTCTGTGATGCGGTTAGGTTCAATATCTCTAAAATCGCATTTACTAATGAATGTCTTCTTATTTTTTATATTATGAATTGTTTTACAGTTATTGTATAAATCATCAAGTGTCCAATCCAGATTATCACAATAAATATTGTATAGTTCTTCCCATTTCTTTTCCATGATCTTTACCTCAAATATTTCATGATTTTCACCCGAGACTTTTTCGTGTTTTAGTAATACTCAAATAATACTTTTCTAGGTGATCGTAACTGGTATTTATAGACATATTCAAATATAAGAAAATAGCTAAAAGAAAACAACTAAAACCCACCATGCAAACCAGGAACAAACTCCTCATACCTAACAAACGACCCAACCTGCTTATCAATCCAAGCTAAACCATTACGAAAAGCATCACAACAATGATCATCCAATTTCAAAGGCACATCCTCCCCCACCTCAGACTTCTTCTCATTCCATCTATAATCAGCCAATTGACTTATCGTATTCTCACACCTTTCATGTATATGCACCCACTCATTTGCGAAGTATTTGCGGACTGTTTCCACATCCTCAAAGAAACGTGTCATATAAGTGATAGTGTTAAAATTATTCTCACGAAATAATGATTTCATGCTCGCAGCGTCATGAGGCACAACAATAGTTGCAAACTTATCTAAACCAGGGAAACACTCCCTCACCCGATCAAATAATTCCTGATCAGTTAATGTCCTATTACTCCTCTTAGCATCATAATAAAATTCTCCAGACAGAATAATATTATTTTCAAACTGATCATAGGCAAATTCAAGCACCGTACTAACATTACTAGCACCATAATCAAGAGAATAAACTAAATGATCATTATTCGCCCTAGAATAAGTATTAGGAACCACATGATTGTTTTCATTGAAATTAGGATAAATTAAACCACTAGCAGCACTACATATCCCCAAAATATACCTGTTATACTCCATACTCCCCTCAGGATACTGCGCATACAACTGATCAACATAAAAATCAGGAAGAGACAGATTATCCTCCAACGTGAAATGCCAATTCATTTTATCCGTCTTAGGATTGTCAATATAATCAACCTGCGCCCAAGACCTCTTACCCATCGGATTATTAGTCGTGATAATCTTAGAATCAACACCACGACAACGACTAAACAACATTTTACAACCAGCCTTATCATAGATGTTGAATTCATCAGCAAACAAAACACCATCCACGGTTAAACCTTTAATCTTCGATTCTGAACGGTCATCATTAACACCAATCATAAACACCGTTCTACCCCCAATAATGAGTTTTTGATCTCCTAATCGTTCTTTGTAGCTTAGTTCTAAGTCTTCACAGATCTCGCGTATGTAAGGCAATAGGTTTCGTTTGATGTTCTGCAATGATTTAGAGGCTAAAGCATGCTTCACAGACTGATCAGATAAACCAACTTCACGTATAAAAACAATTAAGCCATTAATAGTTTTACCAGAGGATATGGAGCCGTGTAAATGGTTGAAATATTTCAGTGGGGTGAATATGAATTCACTTGCTTTTCGGCCAAATTCGAATTCCATTCTTGTTCACACACTCATTACTTCTTCTTTCTATGATACTTACTTATTTTGTTCATACTATTTAAAATTTTAACAAAAATATATATATAATAGAAATTATATATGAGTAATATGAATCTTAACCTTATAACAAATATTCATAATAATTATCGTAACAAAGCAGAATCAAGTGTTTACATTAAAAATGATGATGAAGCCTCAGAATTCAGCTTATTAAGACGATGGAATTTCAACAGCTGGGAGACCAGTACGGAGAAGTTTGATCTTGATGATGAGCAAGATTTGTTGCAGGTTATTCGTTATCCTGTCACAGACTGTTTCAACGGCATGAAAGACGGTATCCTGCGAGGGAAATGCGTAAGAGCATACGAAGAAACCCAAAACACGAACGCTCTACTCGTTCACACATGGCTATCACCATCACCTATACAAAACTTCGACTACCCAATAATAGACAGCACAGGAATCCAAATCCTACTAAAAAATAATGAAAGCACAACAATAGCCACAGGAGAAACCACACGCCTCCCACAATTAGGAACAAGCGAGAATGAGTACGGTACAGGATACGAACTACTAACATTCCCATTCATAGAAAACGAAGCACCATACATACTCACACTAACCAATGGAGACACCACAATGACAAGAACAATAAACCATATACCACCAGAAACTGGCTGGACATTCGAAGAAAGATACACACCAGACACCGCAGGAGAAATAGCATGAGCTGCGGAAATACTGAATACACAGAAAGATACTTAGACGGGCAAAACGGAGACGACACACAAAACGGGAAAACACCAGAAACCGCCTGGAAAACATTAACATATGCACTACAAGAACTAAGAGAATCCAACAAAAATTATGGCGGCATGTACCGTCTCAAAATAAACCCCGACAACGAAACCAACCCACAATACAAAATAACCTACACAGAACTAAGCAACCTAAAAGACATAATACTAGACGGCACAGATAACACAGCAAACATACAAATAACAGATGATACAAATAATAACGATAAAAACATTCTTAATAGTGATATTGAATTCTACAACATAACAATTAATTGCCTAGCCGCATTCACAAACAGTAACTTACAATTCAGTAACTGTTACAGCATAAGTATGCGTGGATGCGAAGTTAAAGGAACAATACTACTAAACAGAAGCATACTGAACATTAACAACACTAACACCCTCACCACAACCCTATACAGTGGATTGAAAGGAGATCAGACAGCAGATAACTGCATAATCATGAGCAACGGAGCAATAGTTAACGTAGGCGCAACAATAAACGCCTACAGCACAAACAACTGCATAACCAACCAAAACAACCTAGGAACACTAATAACAAACCTAAAACTACCACAAAACCCTGAAGGACATGAACCCACAACAAACAACACAAACATAGGCTACTACAGCTCCACAACAACCGACACTGTCACACGAATGCTTAACACAACACAATTAACACCAACCACACCCACAAGCGGAACAAAGTACATACCCGTAACAACAGGGAACAGCACAGGAGGCGGCACCCTTAACTGGGTACCCTTTCAGCTAAACATATACAAACGAAGGACAATACAACTGTTTAACCGAGGCAGGCTAACAGGGTATTGTGTTATGATTTGTTATGAAATGGCTGGAGAATACTATGTTACAGCCACATCAAGCTGGATAAGTGTTACTGATGGTATGAAAGACACTCAATTAAACACCACTGAATCAATGGGTGATTGGGCACCGTCCACTTCAGTATATCAAGGACCAATAGCATGGAAGTTATATAATGATTGGGATAACGGTATTGACCCCGTAGCTGTGGAATACGGTTCAGATGGTAGGATAAACTACAGAACACAAGGATGTCAATCATGCAGCATGAATGTTAATCAGACATGGATACAGCACGTAGCGGCAGTTTGGAAATTGAATAAAAAACCATCATAAAAAAAAATACTCGTAAGAAGCGGCCATTATTTGGCCATTTCAGGAACATGATAATGGATATAACTAACAGCTTTGATTATGCGGACGTGTTCATTGGAAACTTCCGAACAAAATCGCCTGAAGACATACCAGACACCAGATTCGGCGATACTTACATCATAGACGCAGCAGGATTTGACGTTGCTTATGTTGGTTGTGTTAATCGCGTTAACAGTGCATTAGACTCATGCACAACACTCCGTGATGGGGATTACAGATTCACAACCTACGACAGTGCTGGTGAAGGATTACGATCAGACAAATACCGCACACAAGGAATTATAACATTCCTAACACCAACAAACATACAACAAAATTTTGATTACACGGACGTGACCGTGAAAACAATACAAATAAACATTAACAATTGCAACCCAATCATCTACCAAAACAAAAACTTAATACACTACACAGAAGACGACCTACTTTTCACAGCGTACCTAACAGACGACACAGGAACGATAAACGAACAATTTCTATTTGAATGCCAACAATGCGATGAAAAGAAACAAACACGTTACACTACAAACCTACTCGATTATGAAGCAACTAACGTAGTCTTATACACCAACACATATCAAATACTCCTCACAAAGACACATGATCCTGAAAAGAATAACTCAACACAACACATATTCCTAGATGCAGATGATAAAGTCCTTAATTATGTTTATCATCAGCCTATGACGATAAAATTCGAGGATAAAAGACATAAAAAAGAACCATTCACCTTATCCTTACGAGGGTCCTGTGTTGATTGTATGGAGAATGAAAGGGTGATTAGGGAAGTTTTCCAACCCGGAGAAGTGAAAACATTAGATCTCCCTGTTTTTTTCTGGAAAATCAACACGAACCCTAATTTCTTCTTCAATTGGACTGACAACACAGAACCAATCATAATAACTGCAACTGACCAATTATTAGGTTGTTACTTAGCATTCGGAAGACAGCACAACAAAACAAGGCATAACATAGATGGGCTAGGGTTAAGTAACCTCATATTCAATGCAAAACAATTCTTATCAGAAAATGTTCAATTCCCTGAAATGTACACGTACAACACTAGCACGTGCAAAATATACCTCCGCTCATCTCAAAGACAAAATAAAATCATGGTCATCTATGATCTGGAAGAAATACCCTACCCCATAGAGTTTTGGCATACGAACAAGACTGAAGAAGTGACTTTAGAAGTAGTGAACCTCATACAAATAGGCGATCGGAGAACGATTAATAACCCGTGTGGAACAAGCCTAATAACTGTTAAAGGATCATCATATTTCCGTTTATGGTTTAATGTTTATTCGATGAACAATTTTAATATGATTGTGCAAGTTAATATGTATGATGAGGATAAAACCGACCCTGAAACACCATACAAGACAGTTAACAGTCCCATTATACTTGTTGATGGTGATTTCACATTTTTCGAGACTTTTTGGTTAGAATCAAATATAAGCCACATATCCATTAAAATTTTGCTTGTTAACCCCACGAACCCTTTAATAATTTATTTCGACACTGTTCTTGGGACGATAGCTGATTCTTTGGACGAATTTGAGTTAATATCTGAATGCTATTCCTATGAATGCTTATACTTCCTACTTAAGAATGTTCCTTCCTTCCTATACAATATAGTGATTGACGCACCCGAAATAGAACTATTAAGCAAATTTAAAACCACAAACTATGATAACATCAAAGACGGTGAACTACTCACAAAAGGACATAAAGAACCCAGCACAATCACCATACCCTGCAGCATGCACGGAGTGAACCCTGACATACCAATACAATCTGATGGTAACGCGGTTGAGAAATTTGAATGGTTAGAGCAAGCAACAACAGAATACTTACTAAATCCACGTGATAGCGATTATAACTTGAAAGAAAGGCAAATACAATTCAGTTTTGATAAAACATGTTATGACGTGTACAGAATAGACAATATAAAACCCGATTTGATGAATAAGAAAGGAATAAGTTTCGATCTGGGCTTATCAGTTGCCGCGGGTAAAGGATACACAAACTTCAGCATACCTTTAGGTAACCCGAGCAGCCGAATAAAATACAATATTAAGCCTAATAACACATGCAGACTGTTTAAAATAAACTTAAAATACATTGGTGTGGTTGAGAGGACTATCAGATTCTTCACGTTAACTAATAATTGGAACGAAGCGATAATAATTTTTGATGAGACGATAATAAAACCAGATCTAGAAAGCACTGTTAACACGATAGAACTTAATTTATATGAGAATCAATTATACGTTAACGGAGAGTATACAGATTATTATATGATCGGTGATTTGCATTTGGAAGGGATTATAAACTTATCAGCACCTTCTGATTTTAATATAACTGGTTTTAACGGGAGAATGGAGTTAGTTTAATTATGAGTGAAGAATATTTACGTCTAGAAACCCTAAAAAGAGTTCTTAAAGACGCTAATAACCTAACAGGAACAATAACATACTCAAACACACTATTCAGCATATACGCTGAAAGATGGAACCGATTCATAAAAGAAAAACAAACAACAACACCAGAAAACAATCCGAACATCGAAATCACACCAAACAACAAATACAACCAATGCACAAGAATAATAACAGACATAAACCACCTACTTGACTTAATAGACCCACCAACATACGTCGCTGACACAGGAGTGAAGCAAAAATACTTAACCGCACTAAAAAACTTACAACGATTCGTGCAAGGCTTACACAACCCCACATTACAACAAACACAAGACAAAAGAACAGCATACAAAACAGGATTCAACCAAATACCCACGAGCATAACTGGATTAGACATACTAAACTATATTAACACCTCAGAATGCAGAAACCTACTCACAAACAACATAAACTCCGCTTTCACAGATTTTAACACAACCATACACTACAATGAATATTGGAAATACGCGGGTAACGTTATGGGCTTAGTATTCAGACTAATAACAGGATTAACATATTGTGATGATTTGTACTTCTCAGCCATGAACCCACAAGACCCAGACAAACCCGTAACAGGATACTTGATTGATAAACTGGATTTATTACATTACATGAGCTTGTATGATTTTCAGATATGGAATAATTACGGCGTACCATGCGGAAACCTAAACCTCATACAAGACAGTTTAACCGTGACAGAATATAATGAAGCTAAAAACAGTGTTGATTCTAAAAACTACTTAGAATTAACTCTCCCCATCACCAAAAAAACTAATCTTGAGCTTTTACAGGTAGGTAATTGGATTGTTAAAAAAGAAAATCTCAACGGGGAAGGGATGCGTTACCTAATAACGGAAGTAGAGAAAACAGATCAGAAAATAAAAGTTATAGCAGCTGATTTGAGTGTTGCAACTCTTTTAACTGTTCAGAACACGAGATCAGACGCTGTTATAGGTTCAACTGACCCTAAAATACTGTTTAAAGACATTATACTTATAACTGGGAACCCTCCAACCATACCTTCATCCGACGTTGGAACAAGCCCCATATACAATTTAAAAAAATATTTAGACTACTGCACACTAGCAGGATACGATTACGTGTTCGAATTCACAGGCGACACCGAATCATTAAACATAAACAAAAAAGAAACACGGCAAAACATCATCTTCCTCTCCGAAGCAAGCATAACCGAGAAAAAAACAGAACAAAAAATAGAGGACATGATACAATCAACACGCAACGTGTACGAATCAAGAAGATTAGAACGAGATGAACACGTTTACACTCTAAGCAGAGATGCTACATATAATGTAGGGAATATAATAGCTGCTGGCCAAGGTGCATGGTGCAGTAAACCAGATGGAGGGTTTGAAAACTGCCCAACACCCATAAACAGTCTTGTTTGGAAACAGAACAGCTACCACCTAGGAGAAGATGAAATACACTACAAAACACTAACCAACAACCTGGGGGATAGACTAGTGTTCAACACAGACGAATATAACACCTCCACAAACCCTGATTTATCCACAACAGAAAAATCCGACGACTATTTTTATAAAACAATACAAAAAAACCGCAGAACCAATTATGATAACTTCATTAAAACTAAATCAACAATCAAAGAGTTCAAATTAGACTTAACACTTAATATGATGGAATACTACGCCCTAAAACAAAAACAAGATGTTAATATTGGAGATATTATTATTCTTGAGCGTGCTGATGAGTCTTATCAAATAGCCGAAGTTGTGAGCACAGTTAAGAGTTATAATAACCTACTGGACTCTGAAATTGTTTTAGGTTCTCTTTTAAAGAATTTCACGGATAGTGGGGAGTATGTTCAAGCACCTTTACTTAACACAACACTCACTAACATTCTACAGTACATTGGGGTTGAAATATAAATGGCTGAGAACAGAATAGAGATAGAATTCACAGGATCAGACGAAATATCAGAGATAATAACAGGTATAACTGATCTGTTGCTGGATTTGCAATCCACTGTTGAAAATATTGATTTCAGTAGTTTGGAGTCGTTAGATGTTGACACGAGTAGTATTACTAATGCTTCTGAGGATGTGACTACTTTAGGTGATGAAATAAGGAATATTCCTGATGATACAGTAGTAAATGTTGACACTAGTAGTATAGATAATGCAGCCGCTGATGTTGAAGAGCTTAATTCGGGAATAAACAATATTGAGACATTCATACAAATAAATATAGACGTTAGTGACTTGGAGAACGCTAAAAACGCAATGGAAGAAGTGAAATCAGCTGAGGAAGATATAACGAGCATGGACCTCTCTTCCCAATTCGGTGACTTAGCAGGGGCAATTGGGGACGCGGCTGTGGCTGGTGTTGGTCTTGGTTCGTCTTTAAGCGCGATACAACTCGGTATTGCCTCTGCTGACAGTTCACAAATATTTTACAATATTGCAGACGCAGCAGGATACTCTAAAGAATCAATGGATGGTATGTTAAGCTCTATGTCATCTATTAACACACAAGGAGTGAAGGTTAGGGGTGTTGCGACTGTATGGGCCGATTTCGGAAGAACGGTCGGTTTGAGCGAATCATCAATAGTCCAGATGGGTGATTCGATGTTAAAAGTTGCTGCAAACGCATCAAACTTAGGTAAAGATGGTGTGGGAGCTGTAAATAGTCTTACAGGAGCAATGCTGCGATGGTCGAATGGAACACAACTACAAGGTAGAATGTTAGCAAATCTTGCTAAAACGACAGGATTAACAAAAGATCAAATATCTGAATTACAAGCAGTTGCCTTAGAGTATGGCGAGGACAGCCAAGAGTTCGTTGATGCAACAAACAGAATGACGGGGAGTATGGATACAGATAAACCCTTAACATTCGCACAAACATTCCAACAAATGAAAAACGAAATCGCTGGAGCTGCCCGTACAATACTTACGGACGTTAAACCAACCTTTGATTGGATAGTTAAAGAAGCAAAAGTTGTATATGGTGCACTAGAAGGGTTAACAGGAGGGAATACAGCTGAGCTGGTCGTTGGGGGAGTAATGGCGGGTGGATTAATAGTTGGATTAAAAAAATTAATAAGTTTTTTCACGAGCCTTAAAAACATATTCGGAAAAGTAAGCGATGCAGCAGGTAAAGTTAAAACCGATACAGTTAGTAAATCAATTACAAGTTTGAAGGATTCTTTGAAAAATATGGGGAAGATATTCGTACAAGCCGCTGTTGCAATGGCTATAGCAGCAGCGTTAATAGCTGAAGGGATGTTATTAGTAGCTGGGATTGGTGTGGTGTTCAAGGCTGTTGAACCACAATTTAATCAAGGAACAGAGGGTATAAAAGCAGTGGCTAAACTTTTAACTGAAATAGCAATACCATTAGCGGCTCTTATACTAGCAGGAATAGTATTTAACAAATTAGGGTTAAGTTTCATTGGTGCGTTGTCTGGTGTGGCTGAGGTCATGACCCTTATAAGTGAAACATTATTATTCTTCGTAGTTCCGATGCTAGCAATCGCAGCTAACGGCGCATTATATACAAGCATACAAGGACAAGTTCAAGATGGAATTGAAGGCATTAAAATAGTATCGCAACTATTAACAGACTTAGCTGTTCCTTTAGGTCTTATAATAGTTGCTGGTGCTTTGCTTGGTAGTATAGGTTTAGAAACATTACCAGAAATGATACTTGGAATCGCAGCAGTCTTCACACTAATATCTGAGACATTACTAGGATTCACACTCCCATTACTAGCACTAGCAGCGGTAGGTGCGGTCTACGAAGAGATAAAAGACCAGGTAAATGACGGAATAACAGCAGTACAATTATCAATCACCTCGATAGGCTTAACAATACAATTATTAATACTCACATTACAACAAATCATCGAAACAATCATTAACACGGCAGTAAGCGTAATAACAACCTTCATAAGTGGAATAACAACTGTTATACAGGGTATTTCGGATGGTGTTAACACAATCAGCAGCATGACAATAAACAGCACAGGATTATGGGGTGTGGCAGCTAGCATAACACTAGCTGGTATTGGGTATGCGGCTATTGGATTCGCACTTGCAGGGTTTGCTGCAGGATTAGTAGGTGCAGGATTAGGAGCTATGGTAGCAAAAGGAGTTAGCTGGATTCTCTCAGTCCTGGGCGGGAATCCGCAGAATGTTATACAAGGTATACAGAATAATATTAATAATATGAAAAGTGTTGATAGTGGAAAGCTTGATGGGATAAAAGACAGTATTAACACTGCCAGGGACAAATTCAAGGATTTAACAAGGGCTCTTGATGATTTAAATAGTGCGATCAGTGATTGGAATAACAAGACGATTACAACACCTGAAAATAAGACTATTAAAGCTCCAAGCGTGACTAGGGAAGCATTGCCTGCCGTTCCACGGTTTATTGAGCCAACAATCCCTACGAGCACACAGGATTATGTGAATGATTTAATTAGTCCAATAGCTCCATTAACTGCTACGAGTAAGAATAAGAGTGTTGTGGGAGGTAATAATGTTGTTAAAAGAAGAATAGAAATAGACACAACCTCAGACGTAAGATTAACTGCTGAGGATAATGTTCAAATTAATCAGGAGAATTTGGATGATTTAGAGAAGAAATTATTAGCTCAGCAAAAAGATTATTTGAATAGTAGGAAATTCAGGGATTTGCTTAATAAGCAACTAGCAACATTTTAGATATTTTTTAATCATCTTTTTTTCTTAAACCAATATAACACTTATAAGTATTTATTCCCTTATTTATTAAAGGATACATTTTCTTCATTACTTTAACGTGCTTAAATTGTTTTATTAATCTAAGGAAACCAAAATCACATAATATTGTGAACAACAAGAGTATATCCAAGACCAGATGCATACTAAATTTTTTATGAAGTGTTAAAGCATATACAATATCTATTAAGAATATTATAGACAGAATCAACCCCAAATTAGGTAAAGTAATATAATTAAACAAACTACAAATATCTAAAATTGAAATTGTCCATATAAAACAACCATACGCAGTTTTAATCCCCATTTTCAGAACACGAAAAGGTTAATTCAATAATTTGCGTTTTAATTCATCAAACTCTTCTTGAGTTAAAACGCCTCCATCTAATAGTTCTTTTGCTTCTTTTAGTTGTGTTACAATATCTTTATTATTATTGTCTTTATTTTTTCTTCTTTCTTGAATAAAATTAAAAGCATGCTCTAATTCTTTTTGTTTTGCTAAAACAGCATCGTCACTTCCTTCCCATGAATGATCCCATTTTTCTTCTTTCCCATTACACATATAATATATGACAATCCCCACAGTAGCTTTTGTTTGACCTTTGTATGTCGCATGTCCTGGATGCCATCCAGTGAAAACGTCGTAAGTCCCCCATTTTGTTTTACTACCATTTAGGGTAAATTGGACATCAGTTATGTTATTTAGAGGAATAAACTTATTTTTAGTAAAATCTTTTTCATCATAAACAAAAACGAGACCTTTTTCTCTAAGATGAACACCATTATCGAGCTTATATTTGAATTCACCATAATTTTCATTCATTTTTTGTTTAAATATTTTCTTTTGTTTTTCTTCTTCAGCTTTTCTGAGTTTTCTTCTTTCAAAATATCCTTGTCCAACCGTTTCTGATTCGGCTATTCCTGCGTCTTTTAAAAAGTTCATAAGTCCCATTTTTTTACATCCTTTTTTTGAAAATGATAAATTATAATAATTTTGTACATTTTATTCTCTCACTTTTCTCTTATTTTCTTCATACAAATAGAATATGTGCAATACGAATTCCTTCAAAAACATGTCTTCCTCAACAGCTTCTTTTTTCATCTGTTTTAAAGCTGATTTTGGTATATTAACGTTCAGCTTAACTTCTTGAGTCATAATTCTCAACAACCTTTTTGACATTTTATAATATATTATTGTGTTTTATATTATATATATGTTTTCATACAAAAAATACAAAATATAATAATGTATTAAATGTACTTAAACTACCTACAAACACGAAAACAGTAGATATATATACTATAAAACACAAAAAACAACACATAATATGATCAACTCAAAAAAAAGCCGTTTTCAAACCATCGTAGAAAAATTAGAACTTATTTTGCGAATGGAATATCCAGACATCCCCTTATTCAGCATAGGAAAATCCTCAGAGTATGTTCGTTCAAATCAACCTGTTGGTTTCACAATAATGAAAAAAGAGGATGTTTTAATTAGAACAACGAATATTTGCCAGTCCAAAGAGGCTAAATTTGATATTGGGGTGTTGTTGAAGTTGGATAGTGAGCATGCGACTTATGAATTATCTGAGATAGCTGAGAACCTTATTGATAAATTCAATACTGATGATGGGTTCAAAACTCTTGATAACACGGTTATTGAATGCGGATTAGATGATAGGTTGAATACGAGTTATAATTTCGTTAACAGTCAAGGAAAACGCCTTAACACACTAACAATCCCAATGCAAGTACGATACGCATGAATACTAATGTTAAATTCCGTGAACAATCCGTAATCCGATGGGGTGACCGCCAAACCGTGAAACGTCATCTCGGATATGGTAAAGACTTCCTATCTGATGATAAACTCATAACAAGCTGTCTCCTGTACGCGAATAACGATATAGAATCAGAATTAATAAATGAAGGTTTTTGTGAAGGTGACATAGAACAATTACCAAATTGTAATTTGCAATTAACCCAAATAGCCGAGTTATTAGCTGCGAGCTACGCGTACTTAGATAGTGAAACTTATAATGCTCAGATTGAAGATATGAAAACTGATAAGTTCAGGAAAATAGCAACAGACAAATTACAGAACCTACTCGGGAACCTGCGTGGGAAATGTGAGGACATAAGGAATTATGATGATTATGTAATTACTGAATACAGACACAGAAGTCAACATAACGAATTATGTAATGATACATGTTATAATTGTGTAGATTGTAGTTTCAAACAATTTTAGGTATTCAAAACAATTTAAAAAGAAGGAAAAACATGGAAAATGAATGCGAAGACATAAACGAATTCCCTACGATAGAGGAGATGCAACGGAACCGTTATTTGTATTATTGCTGGTTAAAATACGTGTATGAGAATGGAGGAGGTGGTGGTCAGCCAACATTTATTTTTAGTGTTGATGATACTTTAACAGTTACTCAAACAGATTATGAGGCAGACATAAGTCTTGCTGAGGGGAAAGTTGAAGGTAAACATTTAAAAGATGCTACAATCACCTCTTCTAAGATAGCTAATAATCAGATAACTGGTGGTCAGTTTAATCCTAAAATAGCTGAAGCAACAGTAACCAATCGTGAATTAGCAGGTAATTCAGTCACAAATAGTCAAATAAGTAATAATGCAGTCACTAGAAACAAATTAGACGGTGATGTGGTTGATGGAGATAGCAGTAATTTATTAGAATTCAGAGATGATGGCTTATACGTCCCCAATATTGCATCATCAAATTCTATTAGTGTATTGAAAGGGCAGAATACTATTACTCCTTCTGCTAAAATAGCTGCTGCATCAGACAATAATTTAGAAATATTAAGTGATGGTTTGTACAGTAAATTGGTTGATAATCGTTTATGGCATTATATCGGTGATTTAAATGATTTCACTGACTTGGAAAAGTTAAGCACTCCCCAAATCAACGGAACACTCATAAAAGTGTTTAATCCTGATGCAACCACTCAAATGTATGAGTGGAATGCTACCGATGAAGCATGGGAAGAATCTAGTGAAACAACAGGTGAAATAGCATTATTACAAGGAGTAGATTACCTACCACCCGCCGATGGTTACGGTAACGAGCAAATGTTCTGGATCCTCCACATACTCGAATCCAGTCCGACTCATGGTGGTGAGGGATGGTACTGGTTCACAGACCATTGGAATCAGTTAGACGCAACAATCAACGTTGTTAATAGTGTTAATATTGGTGATATGAATCCAGTAACTAGTAATGCCGTTGCACAAGTCATTGAAAATATTAATCCTGAATCTGACGTTTATTATAATGATGGGGATGAAATAAAACCTTTACCAATCGAATTGAATAATCATAAACAATACGTCCCCCTAATGAACGAAACAGTTAATTATAGTTTTAATCACCACATCAAAAACGATACAGTATTCACTAAACTAAACATCCAATTACCCTCCGATTTCAAAGATTATACTGTAGATATATACTCTTCAGAATCAGGATCATTTGCTGTTAAATTTGATGAGGAACAGAATATTATTAGTTTAACCAGCCAGGACCCAGCAATCAACGATTTCATCTTTTGGGATGGGGAATGGACTGGCCCTGCAGATATTCTTGGTATAGGAGTATGGACTGGTTCACAATTAATCGCTCATCCTGAGTATGCATATTTTATATTATACGAGGAGGAACCGTTCCCTGTTGCTCCTGATCCTGATTACATATCATATGTTTCTGTGGCTGATGCGGGTCTTATTTCTAAATCTAATGTCGATACTGATTGTTTCACTTTCAATAGTGATGGGAAATTGACTTTAGGATATACCTGGGATGATTAAAAATGGAAATTAAGCAAAATATAAGTTTTCAAGGTGATGCTAATAGTTCACACAGTATTTTCTCAATTGATCAAAACGATGAAATTGCGAAATTTTTTGGTATTCGTGATGGGTTCTGCTGTCTTGGAGATGATTTTGATAATTTAACACGATTCCCAGTGGTTAAAAACCCAGATTTTAGTGTTCCTTTGTTTTTTGATGGGGTGAAGTGTGGTCAGTTCTCAGTTTTTAATAATACCGTATATATTTATCTTAATAAATTTATTGATAAGTTTGCAAAGGGTGAATATGTTCTCTCTGAGGAAAACATAAATTCTGCCTATTTCCCTAAAAATTTAACAATTTTAGTGATGGATGTTGCAACAGGTGTTTTAAGTTTAGATGAAAACAATTATTTGAAAATGAAAATCAATTTATCTACAAGTGTTTATATAGATTATTTGACTATAAGGTGTTCCTATGAACTATAACAAAGTTAAAATCACTAAAGACTATAATGAAGCAAATATAGGATTAGAATATAAAAATAATAGAAATATTTCGGGTTTGAGGATTAATCATGATTCCAATACGGGCACATACTCTAATCAATTCAAAACACTTGATGATGATGAATATGAAAATTTTATGAATGAAGATATAAATAACGGTATTACGGCTATAATCAACCGTGACGATGTGAATGCAGGCCTTTTAACGTTAACGGAACAAAAATTAATTATTTTAGCAGGTGGATTAGTCAATTATTCAGGTATCCTACAATATAATGGAAGTATGAGTGGCTTAAATGAGTATGCTCCATCATTCACGTATTTAAATATGTATCCTCCAGCATATCCTACTATTAGTAATATTAGCACGGTTCCTGGTTCTTCTTTTGATAGGGTTAAAAATTCTCTCCTTATTCTTAATAAACTTGGACGAATGAGATTATCCTGGTACTTTGCCTCTGATTTTACTATTAGTCCTAATTATCCGTTCTTTTTCAATTTCACGTATAACAGGGGGAGTCTTTAGCATGAAAAAAGGCAAATTTAAAATCACTAAGGATATTGAAGGCAATCCATCAGGTTTTTACATTAATGACCGTGATTATGAGGAAAAGAATGGAGCATGCTTAGGAATTTCTGATAATGGTGAATTACAATATAAACATAAAAATATGGATGGATTAGAACCAATTTTTACAGGTTTCCCCAACCCAATTAATGATTTTGTTAAATGGGGAGGAGACGACTCATTTTTTCACGTTGACATTATCGGCATACATTACTCGAATAATTTTAAAGAATTGTTTTTCAATATAAAAACAAAATTTAGTATGAGCGGGACTAGTTGGTACGTATTCAATTTAAATGAGTTAGGATTCGACCCAACGGAATGGATTAATCCTAAGGGATTACCTACTCAAATGTGTGCGGATTATTTTACAAATACTATTGCTTATTTTTACACAGGAGGGCTGCTATATGTGAAAAATTATAATAACAGAGTAACTATCCCTTCAGGAACGACAATGCATTGTAATACGAGATGGTACCATGAATAATTTAAATTTAATCGACACATTCGACTATGATCTATATCCCTGGGGCAGCTCATTAGGGAATGTTAAAATACAGGCAAACCTATATGATCTAAGTGAAATTAACGATGATTTACTCCTAAAAGAATTAAAAATAACACTTAATGTCCTTACTGGTATGGATCATGGAATGTGGGGTGGAAACCTTCTTAATATTGATAATAGATTTAAACCTCAAGATTATAACAATCCTTCGATCATCTTACCATCCTGGACTATTGCTTCTAATGTTCCTTCTCCTTCGTACTCAAACAGTAACAGTTTATTGATTTACACGAATAGTAACAAGGAGTTATACATAATTTTAACTTGTTATAATTCTGTAATTGCATCTGGACGTTATAATTTTTACTTCAAATACATATGAAAAATATAAAATACAGGTAAAATGGTAGTTTCAAAATATGTTTAACCTAGATTACTTCACAATCGAAGAAATAATAGCAGTTACCCGGAATTTCCGGGCAACTGAATGGTGATTAAATGATGCAAGTTAATATTCATATAGATGAAACAATAAGTAATCTAGCAAGAATCAGTGCAGATCTGAACAGTCGTATGAATTTACTCGCTCAAATAGGGCGTGAAATACAGAATGTATTGTTTGAGGAGGCTCCTGTGGTCACTGGTAATTTCGCTGCTAATATTATTGCTGAGATTGAATCTGATGATTTATTAATAGTCACAGAACCATCAGAAGCAGAAGGTGGCTTACCTTATGCGATGAGGGTGTTAGTGGGCACGCGTAAAGACGGAAGCCCATTTTCAGAGAAAGGTTTTGAACTATTCACACGGAACATGCCTTATGCGGAAGAAACAGCCATTAACGAAACCCAAAATTGGATAAGTGAGATATTAGCATGAACAAGGATCTATTTATTAATCAAATTAACAAAAATCAAACATTACTCTCACAATTGAATCAAAACCCTAATTGGAGTAAGAATTATAAGTTATTAGAGGATTTAATTAATTATGATGCTTATTTCAACTCACTAATCACTCTCTGCAATTTCATCTCCAAACAACCAATAACGTTCAAGTGTGATGATAAACGGTTTGAAAACATTGTTAATGAATCAATACAGAATATTAACTTTCAAGACTTCGTCAATCTGTTTTTAAACTATTTATCTTATGGTTATGTTGTCTTTGAAGTTATTTATAAGAAATCAGGTGCTGATGATATTGTTACTGTCTCGGAGTTAAGTTTTATTGATTATAATTTCAGCATACTCTTCCAGGAAGATGATGATGGTTCGCTTTATTCTATTAGGGTTGGGAACACGGAATTAAATTATTTAAAATTTCAAAATGCTTCATTTAATTCAAAGAAGAACAAATATTATGGTAATAGTATTTTAACGAAGGATATTGCTAATACTATAATGTATGCTAGGGATGCTTTGCTTAATCTTAATATTGCTAATTATCGTTTTGGTAACCCGTTATTCGTGACGAAAACTGATAGTTTTAAGAATAAGAATAGGTTAAAGGAAGCTTTCAAAAACGTGAAGGATGGTTTAACAAGCATATTCATATCAACTGATGAAGAGGTCACAACCGTACAATCAAACCATAATGAGGACAATTTTATTAAATCGATAGAATTGTATGATAAGAAGATAGCTAAAAGCCTATTTATAGGTGATATGCTTTATGGGGGGTCGAATTCTAAGGGTTCGTATAATCAAGGAGAAATACAATTAACTATGTTATATGCTAACCTGGATTCTATTATCAAGGATATTGAGGAGTTTTGGATAGAGATCATCAAGAAATTATATTTGATCAATATTTCGCCTGATTTAGAAAAATTCCATGGACTACATGCTGATTTTAGTATTGTTAAGTTTTCTGACACAGACTCTTTAAATATACAGTCAATTGAGAAAGATTTGGTGGTTTGAAAAATGGATTTGGATGAGTTTTATAATTACTCTATTGACTCGGCGATTGAGGATGATAACGGGCAGGTTAACTCTAAAATGCTATATTCTATTTTAGCAGCTTTAGTTTTGAAAAATTATCCTCGTGATAGTTTTGATGATGCTTACCGGCTTAGTGTGACTGAGGATTTGTTTAAAAAGAATTATTCTCAATTACAAAAAATGATCGATGATATAATCTCAATTAAACTAGGGATAGATTTCACAGATTATAATCCGGATGGGGATGATGACAGATATTTGATTATAAAATCAGTGGTTGCAGCAAGCCTAACGAATGATTTGATTGATATAATCGGGATTGACAGATTAACTCAGGAAATCGTGGATAAAGCAACGAACAACTTCATGCAAGAGCAAGGGATAAGAAAGGACTGGAGGAACAGTAAATTGAATCAGGAGTTCGTAGAAGGGTATCTTGAGAATAGATCTGATATGGATGTTGCTGTTCTTAATGGTTTCACTCACAAATTGTGGCGATGGACTGGAGAAGGAGCTACAACGAGACATGAATCAAATGACGGTTTGATAGTTCCTATAGATGAAGAATTTGAGATAATTAACGATGCAACAGGAGAAACAAGCAATTTAATGTTTCCACGTGATGATTCTGGTTCAAATCTGAACGGTGATGAGTGGAATTGTTATTGTGAGGTTGAATATTTGAATACTGTTGAATTAGCAAGGACTATTAAGCCTATTAGTGATATAAACGGTACAATACTCATAGATAATCGTCCTATTTTCGCTGATGATGGTGAGGCACTAACTGACCTGCAATTGATGAATACTTATACTTTACTCAAAGAGAATTTACCTATTCCAATAAATCTCACACATGCGTCCTCAGCTGTTGGTGTGGATGATAAAGAATTAGTGTCTGACTTATTGGATGATGTTGGGATGATTACAGATGTGGGATTGTTTATTGATGATGAATCGGGTTACATGTTTATAAAAACACTTGATTCTGAAATAACAAACGATACTATCACAGATTATATAAATGAGGGCAGGATTAATGGTATTAGTCTTGAAGGATTGCGATTAAAGGATAGTATATACATAAATGCATTTAGTCTTGTTAAGGAACCAGCATGCCCTAAATGCACAATAAATCATTAGGAGGAATCATATAATGAGAGAAAAACAAATAGACATTGCTAAAATGAAAAACGATATCTTGGCAGAAACCTACGTCGATTCGTTAATCGAGGAAGGTAAAATATCTGAAGATATGAAAGAAGAACAACTATTGCTAGCAAGAACCGATTTAAATAGTTATAAAACATTAACAGCACAATTTAGCACAACAATAGCAGAAGATAGTAGTGATGCAGACGAAGATATTCTTAAAAGAGCTATGAAAGAAGAAAACAGTGAATTAAGTCCTGTTGAATTAGCTAAAAAGGAAGCGCGGGCTGAGATCGAAGCTGAAATGTTCGTGCAAAAACAAGTTGATGATGGTGTTATATTGCCATCTGAAGCCAGGTCACATGTTTTATTTGCAAAATCACATTTAAAAGCCTATAAAACATTATTAAATCAAAGAAATGAATTAAATCTTGGTAAGAAAGTCGTTAACAGCTTTAAAAAAGATGAGGGGAATGAGTTGAGTTTCGTTAATCTTTGCAAACATTTGAATAACGAGTTTGAGAAACAATCAAAACCGTACAAAACCTTAGGAGGTAGTTAAGAATGGGATTATTCGATTTAGGCGATAAAGGAAAAGTATTAGTCTCATTGGATGAGGGACCTATCACCCTAGTGAAATTCCCCGCCGTGCCATTACCAGCTGAGACTTATCGTGCAAGACCAGGTGATATTGTGTATTTTGCTCCTGTTCAAACGGGGAAAGCAACACAATACATCTCAGCAACAGCACAAATGATAAAAACCTATGCTAACGGCACATACGTACCCGCAGGAATAGTGCTAACCGAACCAAAATATAATAACAGTTTAGGGATGAGGGAAGCAGATATTGCATTATTCGGGATCATAGAAGAAGCATTGTTCGAAGGAACCCAACCTGCCTTAGCAACAAGACAATTTGCAGCTCAATTTGTCGCAGCAAAAGCAAACCCTACAGTGGAATTACCTAGATTCAGTGTAACATCTACAGTAGGCTCTAACCCTATCATTTATCAAGATGGAACTGACGTATCAACCGCCCGAGTATTCATAACTAGTCTACCGAACATTGTGAATAGCAGCGGAGTTCAAGAAACAAACGAAGAAGATGAGGAGGAATTATAATGGCTGAATACATAAGCACAAAAGCACCAACAGATTTCATACTCGAAAACGACGTACTACCTTTATTTGTGGAAGAGAGAGTGAGAACAAGCTTACAATTACTACAAATCGTAGGTAGAAGACAGGCAAAAGATGGGCAGTTCGATGTTGTGGTTGAGGAACCAACATACAAAGAATTTAAAGCAGCGAATAAAAAACAGAGAGCTGGTGAAGCTTCTGATTTCAAAAGGTTGAAAGGATTAAAGCCTGTTTATGATAGTGATAAAACAAAGCTTAATAAGTATTATGTTGAATATACGAAGCTTAAAAGAGAAAACGACACGATGGGTGATATTCCGCGTGAAATTGCTGACACTGCACTTATGTTAGCTGAAGATTTGAACGATGAAATATTGGATAAGACAATAGCTTATGCTCAAGGTTCAGCTATTCCTGTAGGGCAACTTGATTGGGTTAATAATCCAATAGAAGCTAACGTGTTGATTAAAAACTATTTACGTGATCAGGATGGTCACAAATACAACCTTAATCAAATGTTCATCGTTGAAGAGCGTTATGAAGAATTCATAAAAGCATTATATCAACCCGATTATCACATAGCCTTCAGTAACGTTTATGGGACTGAATCAGCTTTAATCGTTGGTGAAGATGGAGTTTTGATGAAAATTAACAAATTAGACCTTAAATACGCCGATATGGGTGCTGATTACTTCGCAATTGATGATACAGCTGAATATGGTGCAATTTACAGTAACTTGGAGAACTGGGGATTCAGTTATAATACATCAGCCCTCACAGAACAAGGAGATGTGCCAATAGCTTATGCTGAGGAAGAGACGCAGAATTTTAATGTGACTGACATGAGAACAAGCGTCCTATCCGATGCTGGTTTCGGTATTCGTGCTCCTAGAGCTGTTGTTAAAGGAGATTTAGTTGCTCACTAAATCCCTTACCTTAATATTTTAAATGGGGGAGGATTATAAATGGTTTTACCGAATAAGAATAGTAAATATTTCCTTATAGTTAATGAAGATAATTTTGGTGTTGAGAAATGGAAAAGTTTTGTTAATAATCTTGCAACAGGTGATAAAACCTCACCTCCGACTAATGCACAACAATACCAAGATTTTCTGAGTGTTGATTTCTCTGGTGGTGGGGTTGATTCTGATTCTGGTGATTCGGATACGTATGAGGATGCTAATCTCTCACCTTCTATTGTTGTTGAGGGAGTGAGGTCGAAAACTGTGAATCCTGAACTGTTAATTGATTTCAGGGATTTGTTATTCCTTTTGTATCAAAATGGGAGATTATGGGGTCTTGATACTAGTGGTGATTTATCGGATGTTATCACCGGGACGAGCGTGTTCCTGTATGGGGCGTCTGATTATGATAAGACTGGTTCGTTCAGTTTGTATGTTGGTAAGTATGTGAATGAAGAGTTTCGGTTGAAAGGGTGTCAGATAAGTAGTTTGGAGTATAGTATTAGTGAGAATCAGGTTATTCCGTTCACTGTGAGTATGCAGAGTCAGGATGATAGCACGGACCTTTTAAAAAATCAGGGGAGTGTTACTGCTAGTAGTAGTATAAAATATCCGAGTATTCCAGAATTGGGTAAAGCAGCATATTCAACTCCGATAATGGGTAACTATTTGCAAGGAATATATTTGTACACTGGTTCAGCCCCACTCAACCTTCAAGACGTCTTAGATTTCGCTGATACAGATAATGATGATATAGATGACTTAAACCCGTACATAAGACAAATTGGATGTAGTGTTACGGAATCATCATTCAATTATGATTTAGATTTATCTGATGCTTCAGAATTCACGGCTTGCAGCAGATTCAGTAGGGATGCTCCAACAACACAATTAAAAGGTGAGGCTACGAGCGGTTCACCGACTTTGGAAATAGAATTAACTAATAAGCAAACAACAGCACTATTCCTGAACCTATCATATGGTGCGGAAGGATTAGCTGAGTACATTAAAACTAATGCTTCAGCTATCGTGCAATTATACGCAAACAGTCTCGGTGAGATTGTTGTTTTTGCAATGAGTGCTAATCTGGTTGTTACAAGCCCCAATTTTGAAAAAGACCCTACAGAAAACTTAACGTTCACAGGAGGAGGGAGAACAAGTTTCATCGTTCCAAACGGTGAATCATCCGTCACACAACCACATACACCCTATGCGTTATGGTATCAGGCAGGAGGAGCTAATAATATGAGTGGAATAGGATACGCAACAATAACATTCACCTCAGCGAATATTGGGGAGAATATGATGATCCGGAAAACCGATAGTGCGAGCACACACTACCAAGATTATAACGACGCTATATTCATCACTGAAATTAATAATGCGCGTAGTTTCAACTTCCCTTTATGGCAAAGAGGGGTTGCGGCAACCGATAAGAAATATAATTTGATTAGTCTTGCTCTTGATGAGTCTGAGACTGTTAAAGGTAGTTTCATTATTAACGCAAGCACAGACACGGAAACAAACCCGAAGGATCTGACGAGCTTGTGGAATAGTGACGTGCAAGCAGAAAAAAGTGATGAAGATGAAGGAACATGAGTAGTGTTTTAACATGCCCCTATTGCGGTAGTAAAGAAGTGCACAGTTTCGGTAAACGTGAACAGGATAATTATAAGTGTCATGCTTGTAATCGGTTCATTGTTGGTGAGAAATTAATAATTATGAGGGATTATGGTTACAACAGATAAATTTAAGAGAAGGGAAGTGAATACTTGCCCTTACTGCGGATATGAAAACCTAACAACCACAGGAGCGTATTATTTAAATAAAGACGGTTTACGGGTTAAGGATTTTAAATGCCTTAAATGTGGGAAGTTCATATTAAATAGTAAAGTTTGGAATAGGAAGTAGAGATAGAGAAAAGGAGATGGATCAGGAATGAGTGAAATAGAAGAATTCAAAAAAGCAGTTAAAGAATTCATTGATAATTATGAAAATGAAACCCTTACCCCTGAGGGTGAAGAACATCCAGATAATTGGCCTTACATAAGAGATATAAGTGATTCAACTAATACATATATTCATCGTGAAGCATTAGTTGACATGACCAAAAGATTCGACGCTTATAATGAGGATCATGGTAACTCACCATTGGTCATTAGCAGACGTGATCCTTTACGTGATGGTTTATTGGATTGGCGTATTGGTGATGATAGTTCTTGGAGTTTAACTGGTGATTATTTAAGATTGGATAAATATTTGGAGATCTGGCAACGATTAGATGTTTTCGGGGGAGTGTTAAATCCTTACGTGCAAGATGATGTTAATCAAATACCTGAATGGATACCTATCATTATAGAAGGATCATCAACACCCTCACCTGAACCTGTACCTCCTGAAAGTACTGATTGTAATGGTGAGGTGTGGCAGTGGGGTGGAACTAGTACTATTTATGAACCTCATCACCAGGTAACTGATTGGAATTGTAGTATACATGCATTTTGCGAGGTTGCCTTTAAATGTAATGACCTGGATTTATCTGAGGGTAATGTGACTGATGATGCATTTAATAAGGGTTGGATTAGTTATTCTGGGGCTGGTCATGATATTTTCTATAAGTTAAGAGATAAGTACACACCTAACTTAGATATTACTGAGCGGAATTTATCAGATTTAACTTGGTGTGGTTTAGCTAAACTGATTGCATCTAAGGATTCTGCCGTGATTCTCCATGGTATGTATAAAAATACGTGGGGTCATTATTTCCGTGAGGGTGCGGTTGATTTCGACAATGGTACTGTTTATGATTTAGGCAGTTTGAGTGATGGGTTGATGTGGCGTGGTATGTATGAAGTAGAGTCATGGTGTGCTCAAATCAGCCAACCATCTTGTATAATATTCAAAAGAAAATAAGGAGTGTTAAATGGTGGAATTGAAAGAACTAATGCAATTAATCGTACTATGCAGCTTAATATTATTCGCTGGATTCATATTAGTTATCAGTTACTTCATACCAGCTGAATTTAATCAGGAGATGTTCACTATACTTAATTTGATTATTGGTGCGTTAATTGGTATTGTGTCTGTGAAAGGCAATGATATCATAAATAAAAAATGAATAGAGGAAGATAAATGAACTTATCAGACACATTATTCATAGACTCAAGCGTGATCGTAGCTGTCATCACGTTCATTGGAGTATACCTCAAACAGAAATTAGAAACGCAACATGATACTCAAATACAACAATTCACCTTAGCATTAGAGCGAATAAGCTTGTTGGAGGAAAGATGGGAAGAATGCGTGGAAAAATTAACAAAAAGATGAGACTACGAGACTTCTTTAGAAAAAAGAACAAAGAAATAAAGATAAACGAGATATACTACATAATATCTTCGCTTAAATGGCATGTAGATATTCAGGATATATCAGAAGTTATAATGAACAGTATTGTGTCCGATTCGCTTGATTATGAAACGGTTGAATTATTATTTGGTTATGAGGACGAGCAAAAAATCTACGAAGAGATAATCAAGCACACATTCAATGATTTCACAACTCAGGACATTGAAAAATACTTCAAAGAAAATGAAACTGAAGCACTGAACTTTTTCAGTTTATTCAAGAATAATCTGGGTTTTAAGGAGGTTTCGGATTTCACTTGTTTAGAATTTATCTTCGTGCAGAAATGTTTACAACTAGAATCAACTGGTGAAGCAGGAAAATCGAATAAAAAAGAATCGTTAATTGGTGGGGTTAGAATATGAGAGAAGAATTATTAAAATTAATAGAGGAAAGAAAAGAAGGAAAAAAAATAACTGTTGAAGGGATAAATATACATGTTAGGTATCTTAAGAGTCGTGAAGAATTAGAAATACAGAAAAGTTTATTTAAAGCAAAACAATTAGAAAACATTGACCTTAAAACAAAATTAGGTGATGGTAGTGATATTGGTGGTTTTCTAATGGAGCAATTTACGTTAGATGACCTTATAGATATTGAATTTGATAGGAATGTTAAGATCATTGAATTAACGAATGAGGAAGGCCTCACGAAGGATGAAATTGAATTATTATGGTCTGTTGAAGGAATAAAGGAAATTGTACAAAAAATAAAAGAAAAATAATTAGAAAATTAATTGGAAAATATGAAAATAAAATCAATAATAATTTTAAGGAAAAAAGTAATACTTTAAAAATTAAAAAAAAAGAAATATTAAAAATATTCAAATATTAAAAATATTAAAAATATTCAAATATTAAAAATTATTAAAATACTTCATCATTCATTCGATTATATGCTTTATCATTCATATTTTTTGCTATTTTTCAATTTTTATTTTCATACTTTTTTTCCTCCTTTTGAACTACCATGACTGATTTCAGTCATGGCTCAAGATGGTCTTGTGTGCAGCAGACAGAATTTTATTCCATCTGCTGTCATTAATCCTCCAAGAGGAGGATTTTATGATTTTTTCAACCTCTTCCTCAGAGATCAAGCCTTCAGCTTGATCATAGAAGAGTTCTGCCCAATCTTCTACGTCTGCGGTGTTGAACCACAGCGTATCGGGGGTTAATTTTTCGATTTCGTCGTTAAATTTGCAAGTGGTATTATTTGCGAATTCTTTTTCAAACATTTTTTTTCACCTTTTTTTAATTTCTTTTACTTATTCCATAAATTCTCCTCTTCTAATTCGTCTAACATGTCCAGAAAACAAGATCTGATAACTTCAGATCTTTTATTTTTTGGAACGATTTCGTAGAATCGTTCTTTATCTTTCATCTGCACCCTGAATGTTATTTGAGTATTTTTCGCAAGTAACTTTCTTTTATTTTTTATTTCATCATCTCTCATAAAACACCCCCATTTTTTTCTTTTTTCTTTAAGTTTTGTTTAAACTTTTCTTTCACAATCACTTTTTGTGTAATCTATATTATGTTCGACCTTTTTTGTTGTGAAATCTTTTAAAAAGGAAAAGGAGGGTAATGGTGCTTTTTTTAATAATTCTTTTTTCATCCTGAAAACCGATTAATGATTGTTTTTTTTAAAATGAACAATTGTACTTGTTTGTTTGGATATTGCTTTAAAGTATACCGAAAAACGTACACGTTTGTGGAGGTTTAAAATAAAATAACAATAAATGTTAGACTTTTTAATGTTTTGATGAAAAAATCATGAAATCCTTTAAAAAGGAAAAAAAGGAAAAAGAAAAGGAAAAACGTGAAAAGAAGATGAAATAACCATACCCGCAAAACAGAAAAAATGAATGAAAAAAACAAAAAAAAATAATGAAAAAAAATAATTTTTTTTCTCTAATGTAATGCGAGATACGCTTGCTTCTTCAGATAATTTATTTGCTCATCTGTTAGGTTCCAGAATAATTGAATATAAGTTAAACTATCCCTAACCCCATCTTCAATGAATATTCGGGCCCAGGAATCAATATCTGAATCCGTCCAAAAAATATTCTCATAATCCTCCTCTAAACATTTTTTTAATTTGGTACTGTACGTTATTTCGATTCTTTTATTATTCTTCATACTTTATCACTCTTCCTTATTGTTTTTTAGACGGTCATAGTAACCTGCACTGTCTAAAAAATGAGGAAGATAACTCTCTAAGAATTTAAAAGCAGTATCATTCCCTTTTTTAAGGTGATGGTCTAATGCTATTGTGCATGCTGCTGCTAAGCATATTTCAGCTGCATCCTGCATATCCTCAACATTTCCTGATATATGTTTGATTAATTCGATTGTTTTTTCTTCTTTTTCTTTTTTACTTAGTTTATTCATACTCTCATCTTTTTATCATTTAATTCATCATCAAAACAAATTATAAGCATAGATATGCTTAGTATCCACCATCCAACAAATATTATTAGGTTTATCATGAGAAAAACCTTCTGAATTTTAAATTACTCCTATACAGTTGATGGTTGAATCTCTTGCGTACGTATTCATGGAATTCTTCCCGTGTTCTTTTAGCTTTCATCATTTTCACCTTTTTATGATTTTTCATAACCACTCCTCGCCATATTCTTCGTTTAATTGTATTTCATGTTCATAGATTTCTTCTTCTAAATCATCAATAAAATCTTGTAATTTGTTGTTGTCTCCTCTTAATTTGATGTTTAGGATTTCAAGTGCTTCGTTTTTACTACGAAGGCGGATATTCTCTTCACATACACGACGATTTTCCCTTAGTATTGCTTCTAGTTGCCGTTTTGTGTATATGAGACCATTGTATTCGATCTTGTTTTCATAGCTATGAGGATTCATAAAACATCCTCCTCATACCATTTCACAGGTTTTAAAGGATTTTCATCTTCTACTTCATCAACACGACTTTTTAACTTCGCTAACGATTTTGAAATATTTATACATTTTTCTTTCATCATCCTAAGAATCATAATTATTCACCTGTCATATCGATTCTAACACCGTCTTTGATTTTCAATTCATTTTGAACTTCATCAAAAATAGTTTTCCACTCATTGAAGTAATAATTCAGCTTTTTGAATATTTTAAGCTCAGTATAAGATTCTTTTAACCCTATGTCCTCATTTATTATCTTTTTTGCTAATTCCGCTTTGATCTTGTTAATTTTGTCGTTCATCTCCTTATTTTCACTACTCTTTTCTCCTTTTTCTTCCTTATTCTCTAAATCCTCCTTATTCTCCAAATCTTCCTTATCATCTAAACCATAATTAATAGGCTCATATAAATCATCATCTAAATCATTAAAACTATCAGGGAGATGAATAGGTTTATTCCCACTCACTTCTTTAATTTCCTTAACCTCATCATCTATTTCATGCTTCTCTCTGTATTCCATACCCAATAATCTTAATTGAGCACGATTAGTAGCCTTACTAATCGCAATTCTTGAAGCAAACGTTTTAGCTTTAGTCGTTTTCTCAAAAACACTAACAATCCCATCAGGAGTTAAATTAGGAACAAACCGCCCATTAACATCGATTGAAAAAGGCTCTGCAGGGTCCTTGAAGAATTTTAACATTCTTTTCTCGTTTGTCTTCGATTGTTTGAACAAGCTGAAAACTGCTTGCTGCAATTCAGAAGAGAAATCAATGATGATACCATCTTCAACACAAACTTCACCTAGACAGGATTTCACTCTTGCCTCAACACATTCACTTGTCTGCTTTAATTTCAATATTTCTGTGCTTATTCCTTTATTAACCGCTAATTTATTCACGATTTTGGCGGAAGGGATTGTTTTACCCCCAACAGAATACATGTCTCCTTCTATGTAGTTTTTAATATCCTTTTTCATTTTAGCAATATTATTTTTCATTTTATCACCTTTATTCTTCGTTTAATAATTCATTTACCTTAATATCAATCTCTTTTTTTAACACTAACAAATCTTTAAGCTGCATATTTGAAATAGTCCCTAAATAATCATTATTTATAATTTTAATAGGGCTTACTTGCAACAAAGACATGTACTTCTCAATATACTTATTCCGAATGTGGGTAGGGTCCGTTTTAAAATACGCTTCAATCACAGGGCTTCTTTTCCTACCATGAATGGCGTTAACAAACTCAACATCCTTAATAATACAGGCATTCATCTTTCTAAGAGAATGAGATCGGAAAAACAATTGCTTGCCAACAACAGGAAAATTCAGAACCCTATTTACTCTCTTATAAAATGAATTCATCGTATTGAAACTCATAGAGAACAAACAATCATCCAAATTTAAATCATGTCTCATTAACAAATGAGAGCAGATTCTCCTACTTGCTTCATCACTACAAAGAATATAATAAGGATAATTAGTCTTCCTTCTAACAAAACAGATTAATGGAACGAGCAAATCCCCCCTTAATAATTCTTTTAATGATAAAGATATTGCTTCTTTATTGTCCTCACAAACAATATCAAACCCAGAGAAAAAATCACGTATTTTCAAATCAAAACACTCCATACGTGCAGTACCACTACTCGCCTGAAACAAGACAAGTGAGAGAAATTCAGGAGACTCATTCTTCTCAACATACTCTACAACCTGCTTAACATGACTCATCGTTGGAATATCCTTAAAAAAGATATGATTGTCTTCTCTCAAGGATATTTTTGGGAGATATGGGATAAGCACGTCAAAATGACGTAGTATAGAGAGAAATGATTCCCAATACTTCTTTCTACTTGAAACAGCTAGGTTTTCATCCTTGTATAATTTTGATCTGTAATTAATCAGAATCTTCCTAAGCTCAGAAATTGGCATTTTAATTACATGTTCTAATTCTAAACCTATTGTTTTAACGAACCATTTACACGAATTAGTGTATAGTCGTATTGTGGCATCAGATATGTTTCTTTCATCTTGAAATATCTTCAAATATTCTTTATTTGTTTTCATTAACATCGCCTCCGTTATTTTTTGGACATTCGTGGTAAAAACCTTCCATTAATCTCGTACCATCTTCATAGAGATAAAATTTCTTACCATTCATCTCCCCAGTCTCAATAACTTTCTTTTCAACATGTAAATGCTTGTCTGTGAAAAGCAGTCTTCTTACTATTTCATTCATGCTCAAACCAGTTTCAAAACTCTTATTTTTAATAACTGTCTTCTCTTCATAGTTTAAAGCAACTATTAGTTGTTCTCTCCTCATAATAACCCCATTACTTTTACGAGTTTGTTTATTCCCATCCAGGCTTTAATTCATCCCAAAGAACATTAAAAGGTATTCTAAAACCCCGAACAGTTCCATTATAAACCATATAGGATTTATATTCCGTATTAAAACCCAATTCATTTAATTTGTTCGAAAGAGAAGAGCAAGACATATTAATCTTGCTTTTAGGATACCCTGCCTTAACAAGAATGAACTCATGCTCCTTCACAAGATTATACATTAAATAAGACACTCTGTTACTATTCAAAAAATCTTTAAAGGTGTCTATAGTATTCTCAACATGTTTCACTTCTTGATAACGATTATAATCATCTCTGACAAGATTCAGGAAATCAACCCATGATTTCTCTTTGTATTCTGTGTTTTGGGATTTTTTAACTATTAAATCCTTATTAAATAGTAATCCATGAATTAACCATTCTCTAGCTTCTTTAAATGAAGCTATTTTCGCCTCTAAATCATGCTCACTTAAATCATGCTTATTTTCTTCACGAAAGGCATCTACAAACTCTAGGAAATAGTCTTTATCGGTCCACGACTTCATAAACTTAATGATTAAGTCATAAGGCCTTTTTTCAGTATAATCTTTTATGTTCTCTATCCAAAACCCGACGAACAACTTAGATATTGGTTTAAATACTTCTTTTAGGTCATTAACTTCCATGAGATGATTGTATTCTTTAATTTGATCTTTTTTTGGTTTTTCAGACATCGAAAAGCGTAATATTTCATAACGACGATCAACACCATCATCAAGATCGTCCTGAAAATCAGAATTACGAGTAGTAATCATATAGCCGAAGCAATAATCAACACCCCGCTCCTCACCATTCATATCCAACGGTCTGCGAACCTCATAATCACTAACCATTAATTTCATAAGTTCATTATTATATTCCATGAATGTTTCACCCTCATCTAAGACAAAACAGCCAGATGGTTGCCTAAGCCCCCTAAAAATCCTTGCCTGACTGCTGAAGTGACCACTGCTGAAGTGACCCATCAAAGGAACATTCATCTCAAACAAGTTATAATTTGTGATTAATTTAGCAACGCTTGTTTTAGAAACAGTGTTAGGACCAATTAGGATAAGATTAGGAAATATTAGATGCTGTTGCTTCATCAACATGCTGCATTGGCTCATCAAACCAAAAAAATGCAACTTGATATACTTCTCAGGACTTGCACCGAAAACATTATATAAGTCGTGCAATAGAAGAATATACGTGAAGATTTGTTTTTTCACCCCCAACGAAGAAATATATTCTTCATATTTCATCAATGAAGACAAATCATATTGTTCATTATCTTTTTGAACAATAAAACCTTCTTCATTTTTGAATACAGAGTCCAAAGGCATTCTTTTTAGATGAGGAATACCAAACTGGTCATCCATGAACCTTATAAGGAATTGTCGGGCGGTTAACCCGCAAACATGCGTAGGAAAAGTGAATCGTGCCTTATTCACTAATTCATTCAATCCCTTAAATCTATAAGAAATTGAATCTATTTTCATTTCAGAGAACATGTATTCATCATCCTCTAAAATGTTATAATATTCTTTGTAATCAGATATTTTCTGATTAAACACTTTGTCATGACTGAGATTCACATCATCATTTATTTTTGATGATTTAACCCAGCCATGATCATAGTAGAATTCTTTGTTGCCAATTTTAAGGCAACTCAATTCTTCTTTATTCATTCTAACACACCTCAGCAATTTTAAACGGTGTGTGCGTGTTCTGTTTACTTAAAATTTTTTCTGTTTTCTAAATATAAACAATAATTATCATAACGTCATTCATTGAATAGATGTTTTACAATATTTTTGAAAGTATTTATATTAGGTTTGTCATAGTACTGATGATAAATACTTTGGTATTTTTTTGATTTTTTCACACCGTTATAATTTCTACCTGATTAAAGATTTATAATGACAAAATGATTTAATGAAAGTTATAAAGATATCTAAACGATTTAAAATTATTAAATGAATTAAAAAAGTTGTTGTTTTAAGTGATAAGGAGTTTTATATATTTATCAATAGTTTATAGGTGATAAGATGGATTTATTGTTTTTTTCTTTTGCTTTGAAAAATATTTTTAGAAATAAATGGAGATCAACGTTTATTATAGTTCTTTTAGTAATTGGTGTTTTTGCATTATTTGCGAGTGTGACCTCAAGTGAAATCAGTGGGATTTTGTTGGATAAGATGATCAATGGATCAATTGGGAATACAAGTTTTGGGGACAACAATAACTTTTCTTCCTTGATGGAAAACTATTCAAACTTAGATTATTCTTCACTGAATTCTTCTGATTTAGATACTGAGAATTCATCTGTAAATACGGGTATATTTGCTAACTTCAATGGTTCCAATCCTCTGAACAACTCGAATATTTCCAGTATTGAAGACCTAAGGAAGGAGATGACTGAGGGCATAAAAACCTTGTTCTTTTATTTGACTGTTTTCCTTGTTATTATGGGTTCTCTTGTTATCATGATTGCAATGTTAAAAGCTGTAGGTGAGAGAACGAGGGAAATTGGTGTTTTAAAAAGTATTGGCTGGACTAATTCCAGAGTTTCTGGCTTAATCTTGTTAGAATCTATTTTTCAGTTGTTCATTGCTTGGATTGTGGTTATAATCTTACTACTAATTCTTTATGTGATGAATGGTCAATCTATTAATGAGTCTTTTGTTAATACGTTACATATGAATATGGACATAGTCTATAGAATTTTTGCAATAACCTTCTTAACATCTTTACTCGTACCTATAATTGGAGTTATAATCCCCTTGTTGAAAGCATTCCGTATAAAACCAAGTGAAGCAATGAGATATGAATAGTTGATGGGTTTTTTGCTGTTTTGAATCAAAACTTTTTTAAAGAATGATCAAGGAGCTATGATATTAATGATAAGCATTAGAAATTTAACTAAAATATATGATAAGGGAAGAACGATAGCTTTAAATAAAGTTGATTTAGATGTTGAAGATGGTGAATTTGTTTCCATAATGGGTACCTCTGGTTCAGGTAAATCGACTTTGTTGAATATGATTGGAGGGTTGGATGTCCCAAATGAGGGAACTGTGGATGTTATGGGAGAAAACTTATCTAAGATGAATTTGAGTAGGTATAGGCGAGAAACTGTAGGATTTGTTTTTCAGTTACATAACCTTGTTCCTAATCTTACTTGTGTGGAAAACGTTGAATTACCTTTGTTTGGTAGTGCAAGATCATCTGAGATGAAGAGTAGAGCAATGGATCTTTTAAAGGCTGTAGGATTAGATCAATATTCTAATAAACACCCGAATAAATTATCTGGTGGGCAGATGCAGAGAGTGGCTATTGCACGGGCTTTGGTTAATAATCCTAAAATTATATTGGCTGATGAACCAACAGGACAGCTTGATAGTGAAAATAGTGATTTGATCATGGATTTGTTACAGGAAAAACAAAAAGAAACAAATGCTGCACTTATAGTCGTCACTCATGATTTTGAAATAGCTAAAAGGGCAGAAAGAATAATTAAAATTAGGGATGGACAGATAGAAGAGTCATGATTTTTGTTAGAATAATTTGAATTAATAAATGTTTCGTATAGTTTGTTTAAATATCTATCAATTTTCCAAAAAGGTTTCTATATTCATAATTCAATGTTCTCACTTTAAAAAATAAAATTTTATCCATGTTTATATTATAAAATTGGAATATGATTTTAAATTAAAAAAGAAATAAAAGGATATTATACCTACTAAATTTGATTTTGAACTGAATACTAATTTAGGCATGAGAGTTAATTTTGCAAGTTTTGAACGTTAAAAAACATTTTAATTTTTTTAAAATAACCATTTAATGTTATAGTGTATTAAATAATGTTTGTAAGTAATAAAAATGTTTAATTATTTATTATAAACATTAAATTTTTAATTAAAGAAATTATAATTGATATTTTTAAAAATAAAAGTATTTATAAATATCTTATTATAGTGATAATGGTAATGTTTATCAATATTAATCTAATTATTTCTTATAAAAATTCTCTAAATTAAATTTGAATAGATTATATTGGATATTGATATTTTATAATTGACAAACTTTACCAAAATCATTATAATAGCTATTTTATAGTATTTCTTATATTTTTTAGTTTTTATTTATATGTTTAATTAGCTAAAATTTGCGTTTAGAAGATGTTATATAAATAGTTTGCTATAAAAAGAGGATGTAAAAAAGTGTGGAGTTTTTCATGAAAATCAACAATTTACTTATAAAGAAAATGTGAAAAATCAAAAAAAACTCCACAAAAATTTACACCCTCTATAAAAATAAAGAAAAAATAAAATTATAAAATATACAAATCACTATAATTTATAAAATCTTAAATAGATAATTTTCATGGAAATTAAAAATAATTTTATAAGTATTAGGTTTTTTAACTAAATAGCTGTTCTAACATCCATTCTGGATCATATTCGACAATATCATCGTATCCTTGACCTACTCCTAAAAACATGATTGGTTTTTGAATGACGTAGGATATTGAAAGTGATGCTCCACCTTTTGTGTCGGCGTCTGCTTTGGTTAGAATAACTCCGTCAATATCAATTTTAGCATTGAATTTAATTACTTGTTCGACGGAGTTGTTCCCCGTTAATGCATCGCCAACGAATACGATTATGTCTGGTTTTGTGACTCTTTTTATTTTTTTCATTTCGTCCATAAGATTGGTATTTGTTTGCATTCTACCTGCGGTATCTATTAATACTAATTCTTTTCCTTTAGATTTCGCATGTTCAATAGCGTCATATGCAACTGCCGCAGGATCAGAACCTTTTTGATGTTTGATCACTTTGATTTTGAGTTTGTCGGTGTGGTGTGTTATTTGTTCGATGGCTCCTGCTCTGAATGTGTCTGAAGCTGCGACGACTGGGGTGTAACCTTTTTTTAAATAGTAATTGGCTAATTTGGCTATTGTTGTTGTTTTTCCAGTTCCGTTTATTCCAACGAACATTACAATTAATGGTTTCCCTTTTTTCTTTGCTTCTTCTAACATTTCAGTCATTTTTTTGCCATCGACATCGATGATTTTTAAAACGGCTTTTTTTAATGCTGCGTAGGTGACATCGGCGATTTCATCACTTCTTCCAATTTTTGTTCCAAGAAGGTCTTTTTTCACGGATTCAATGACTGTGTTAGCTACGTCAATGGCCACATCTCCTTCTAAAAGGCCTAACTCGAGTTCCCATAGAACCTCTTCAATATCTTTTTCTGATATGGTTTTTTCTTTAATAAAAGATAGAAAATTTAATTTGCTTTTTTTTTCTTTTTCTCCTTCAACTGTAACATCATCGTGTTTTATGTCTTCTTCACTATCCTCTTTCTTTTTAAAGGAGGGTAGCCATTTTTTGAATGAGCTTTTTTTCTCAGTTTTCTCTTCATCTGATTTTTTTTGTGTTGTTTCGTTATTTTTGGAGATGGTTTCTTTTTCGTTTATTATTGATGTTGGTTTTTCTTCTGGTTTTTTGGTTTTATCTTCATCGACTTTAGATGGTTTTTCTTTTGGAGGTTCTTTACTATCGACCTTAGTTAATTCTTCAACTTTCTTTAAATGTTTTCCTTCTATGTTGTTCTCTTCTTTTGCTTCATCTGAAATTTTCTTTGTTAGCTTATTGGTGGCATCACTGAATTTCTTTTTTAATGATTCAAACAAGATCTTGACCTCCTATGTTATGATGATGTGTGTTTAAGTGATGTTTGTGTAGATTTTTTGGCATGGTACGTTGATACGGTGTGTTTGGTGAGGAAGAATAAAATTAGGAGATAGTATTGGTATGACATTTTTTCATTGAATTATGGGGTTGGTTGAGGAATAAAAATATTGGTGCTTGGATTAGGAGTAATATCACATGTTTTGGGGTTGTTGATTTCTTTGGGTTTCTATCATAAGCTTTTCGGCTTTTGGTGATAGTTGAGAGATAACTTGACTTATTTTTTCTAGGTTGGTTAGCATTTTACCGATACTTTGTTGTAACTCTTTTTTTTGTTGGGCGATAGTTTTTTTAGCTTCATCAATATTTTTTTTAATGGCTACACCAGCACCAATGCTCATGATGACTTCGTTGGTATTGTTGATCTCGGCTTCCATAAAAGAGCCTGCTCCAACAGGTACCAATGTATTTAATCTACTTTTTCCCTGCACATCTTTTATGGTTGTTTCTAGGATCTCGACTTCATTTAAAGATGCTTGAATGGTGTCAATTTGTTGTTGTACTACTTCTGCTTGATTTTTATAGATATTTATTTGAGTCATGATATTTTCTAATTCGTTTTGTTGATTTTCCATTTGATTACCTTCGTTTATAATTTTCATGGATATATTGTAAAAAAAGAGATAGTGGAATTTTTAAGGACAGGGTTTAAGCTATTGCTTTTATTAGTGGGTCTATAACTTCGTCTTTGTTTATTTCTTTAATTTTTTCTATTTTAATCATATTTTTTTTGATTCTGTGCTTGCTTCCAAATTCGGAATATATTTTTTCGTAGATATCCTTTTCATTTGTTGCTTTGAGCTCTTTTGTAAAGATCTGAGTTTCTTCGCCTAATGCAAATTTACCTTTTATTCTATAAATTTTTGTTTTCATTCTATAATCCTCTTGTATTAATATTGATTATTTAAAATGTATTGGCATTTAGTAATCATTTTTTTATGTATCTTATTGATCTTAAGAAACGATCAACCATCAAGAAAACCTAACGCTTCTTCGATTTTTAACATTTCTGGTCCTGATGTCTCTTGGGGAACTATGGCTCCAAATGAATTGGCTATTGAACATGCACCAACAAGAATGTTTCCTCTTCCGACAGTGCCAGTGCTGGCAGGAACTTTAAAAATTTTTTCAGTGAACTTAATCTCATCTTCTGATGTGTCGACATGGAGAAGAGCACCTTTGTTGGTGATGTTGGCTAGAGATCCTAAGATATTAAATCCTGCAATGGATTTCCTCCCCACGTAGACATTTAGATTATCTTCAATAATATTAACTGAATCATCAGAAAGTAATGGACTAACCACGGCCCCATTATCGTTTGCAATGGCTATGTTTCCTATTGCAGTGTACTTATCTGGAAGTTTAGCAACGTTAATTCCAAAGTTTTCTAATGATTCAATTTCTCTATCGAATGTATATGGAGAAACAATTAGCCCGTTAGAATTACCTACTGTTAAAGCTCCTACTAAGCTGCTTCCTGCGATAGAAGTTTTTATAATATCTACGTTCAACACTTCTTTTAAAATTTCTTCCATTGATTCTTCAAGGTTTGTAGGAACAATTGCAATTTCGTTAGTAACTGATATGTAAACGCCTAAATTAGGACTTCCCATGAGGTCAATTCTTTTAAGCATTAATCTTTATCTCCTTTTAATAGATTGGTATTAAATTATTCTTCTAATGTAGCTTTAACTACACTATCATCATCTTTAACAGCTTTAACTTTGATTTTTGAAGGTATTTTTTGAATACTTCTTGCCCAAATTTTTTCATTAACTTTTGCATCAAGTTTGACTTCTTCAGCTTTCATATGTTTCTTCAAGAAATTTTGAACTTCTCTAATGGCTCTTGGTGCTCTTATAGTTCTTTGAACATTTTTAACTTTTCTAAGTGGTATGGTATATACTCTTTCCATTATAAACACTCCTATATCCGAACTTTTTAATAGGTTCTCTAATTGTTTTTAGCAACGAAGGTTTGATCAAATAATCGTTATTTATTACTACCTGCAAATAATCTATGTTATAAAATATAGAATATACTCACTATACTTTAAGACTATTTCTTCTCCAATGTCTTGGTTTATGTTTGTATTTAACACTACGACTAGTTTTAACTACTGCCCATACGGGAACTCTTCTATTCTGTTTATAAGCTTTTGCAAGTCTCAATTTTTTACCTAACGGTCTATGTATACTCATTTAATCACCTATTTTAAATCCAACAACTCTGGTTTGGTAATGTTCTGGAAATATTTCAGAAGATTTAAATCCTCTCTCATCAATTAAACATCTAATTTCAACTTCATAATCTGAACTATTTTCTTTGTTACTTTTTTCTTTTTTAAACTCAAAGAGATTGTTAACAATGGTGTCTATGGTTTTATAACCAAAACCATTTAGATTAAGGTACTGAATATTTTTTCTATCTTCCAAACTTTTAATTTCATTTTCATCTAATTTAGGAACTCTGTCATCTCTTCTGGTTCCATCAGCAATGATACCATATTCTAAATCAGATAGATTTTCAATTACTTCTTTATGAATATAATCAATACCATTATTTGGAAATCCATCTTTGATGATCATGTCAACTCCTTTTTCAAGAATCTCTTTATCCAGCTCTAAAACATCAAAATCAAATAATAATGATTTTGCGGATTTCATAGCAGGGGTATATGATTTAAAAACTCCAAAATTAGCATTCATTAATTTGGGATTAAATCCCATTTTTTTTAGGATAATAGCTATTAAAGAACTATCTTTACCACCACTATATAGAACAGCAGTATTCATTAGATCACATATCATAGCTATTTAAACTAGTTCATTGATTTTTATTTTCTTCTTATGTTGATCTCTCTTTTTGTGCCAGAGACTCTTTTTAAGAGATCTTTAAGTTGATCATCGGTTATTTTATTTTTAACAGTACCAGATTGAACAATTTGAATTAGTTGTAACTCAACTTGATTAACAAAATCAGGTTTGGTTAATTTTAGGTTGTTTAATCTATTTCGAGCTTCAGGAGTTAATATTTGAATCATTGCTTGTTTTTTTTGCATTTCTAATTCTTGCTGCATTTTTTGCTGATTTTCAGCAGCTATAGCTTGTTGTTGTAACTCTGCCATTCTTTTTTGTCTTAATTCATCAAGATCAGTAATATTATTACTCTCCTAAACTACCATTAAACACAATATTTTTAGTTATTTAATATCATTTATTGGTAACATTAATTCAAATAATTTAGTTTTTTAGTGTATATTGAACTAATAATTATATATTAAACTAATATTTTTTGAGAATATTTCTTGAGTTCTGGAATATCTTTAATTACCTCTGCAGAGGATTTATCTAGGAATGACATGCCTTGTGGGGTAATAACTCTTCCACCATCGACTTTTTTAACGTAACCTGCTTCTTCTAATTGATGTAGTACTCCACGAATAATGGATCCACTTCCTTTTCTAAATTTTTCGGGGTCAACACCATTATCTTTTTTTCCACCATAGAAGGTTTTAAGACTGTTAATTCCAACGGGACCATCCATGTAAACTCTTCTTAATACAGCAGCACATCTTACATACCACCAATCAATATTGTCTGGTTTTCTTTCTTTGTGAACCCCTGTTTTAACAAAATTACCCCATTCAGGAGCTTCAATTTTGTTGTTGTTGTAAAAATCATCTGCAACATGCTTTATTAATAAATCTGCAGGAACATCATACACTGTAACCATATTATTATCTCCTATTAATTTAATTTTTTCATTTAAGTATGAATATTATTTTTTCATTGGTCTATTATCTAATTTATAGTTATGAATGAACTCATATAATTAGATGATATTTAAACTAACTACTACTTTTAAACTAACTACTACCTTTTTTATAAATAACTACGACATTACCTCTTAAATCAACAATTTTTGACTTAGTGCTGGTAACAATCTTATCAGTATAATATTCTTTCTTGTCTGCAATCCCTTTAGCAAATCGTAATTTCACGACTTCATAGGATTTTAGTTGACGCTTTATTTCTTCAGATATATTTTCATTAACACCCGATTTACCTATGTTAATGGTTATTGTGGAAAGAGATTTGTTCATTAGTTCTTTCTTTGATAATGTGAGCATTGATCTTTGATCTCCTTTTTAGTTTCTTTTCTTTCTTGTAAGGAACTATCATGACATTGTCACATTCATGACATTTGATATGTACTTCGCTTGAAATTAAACGGACATTAGAGTTTTTACCAGGAAATAAAAATTTATAACAATTTTTACAATAGCTGCGACTCCATTTTTGAGGAATTTTAGCCTTGTATTTTTTGGAAATATCTCTTGCTATCTCAACGTATCTGTGGGATCTTGAGGAATTTTTTGGAAATTCTTTCATGGCCAAAGTGAACAGAATATCCATACGTTCTTTCGCTATATTTCTCATCCATTTTGGTTTTTTACTTCCTCTCGACAATATTGATCCTCTTTCGAGCTTTAGACAGTCATAGATTGAATTATTAATACATAGTCATTTAACATATATTCTATTGAACTACTATATCTTTAAAATGTATTATAAATATTATATTAAATAAATATTAATTTATTAATATTGTATATTTCAATATGATCATATTAACTCATTTTATCAAAATATATTATTTTATATTAAGGTTATATATCAATATTACTATCTAATCCTTGATATAAATAAATCGTCTTTTTTTTTAAAAAAATTAATGAACTTTTTAAAATTAATGAATTAGAAAAAATTAAATATTTAAGAATTAAACATGATTAAAAGTTTTTTTATATAACGAGTCATGGCCAAAAGTCGTTTCACTAAAATTTTGAATTTCTTTATTTTAAATTCAATCGTTGAAATCACATTAAAATTTAATTTAAAGTTTTATTATAACTATATTCTTATAATTATG
>JAITEE010000106.1 GCA_031282205.1 Candidatus Methanovirga aequatorialis
TTTTTAATGAGAGTTATTTTTCGCATGTTCAGCAAAGCTTATTTATTCATTTATTAATCATATTAAAACTTAAAATCAAGTATTTTAGTTTAAACTCCAATATAAAAATGTACTTTTAGAAAGTAAGATATTTACAGCCTTAAAACATGACAGAAAAGGTTCGATAATGCTTCGATTTTTGCTCAAAATCTAACACCCTATATATTAGATTTGTTTATCCAGAATTCATATACATGATTATAAAAAGATAGATTATTTAAATTCTATTTTTCTGAATTTAAAATGGTGGTGTACGACCTTTTGTTAACGATTGGTTGAATAATAAAAACCGTCAAAAAAAGTTTTTTTAATATTTTTTAGTTTTTGTATTGTTTAAATAAGATCCTACTGCTGCAGAGATCGCCGCTATCTTTTTTGCTGATGTAAATGTTGATTTTAAACGATTCATTCTTTCTAAATCCTTAAGAATAATTTTTTCCATTTCATCATCGATTCCTTTTCTGTGGTCGTCTACAAAATGGGTGTTTAAATCGCCTTTAATAAAGTTTTCGTTTTGCATAATAGCTTTATGGAAAGGAATGGTTGTTTTAACACCAAGGATAATGTATTCTCCTAGGGCTCTTTTCATTCTACCAATGGTTTCCTTTCTATTTCTTCCAAATGCGATTAACTTAGAAACCATGGAGTCATAAAATGTCGGTATCGTGTAGTTCATATATATGCCACTATCAACACGAACTCCTGGACCTCCTGGTGATCGATATCCAGTGATTCTTCCAGGATTTGGCATAAAATCACTAAATGGATCTTCTGCGTTTATACGACATTCAATCCCATGACCGTTAATGTTAATATCTTTTTGTTTGTAGCTTAAATCATCACCATTGGCTATTTTTATCTGTTCTTTAATAAGATCCACATTTGTTACTATTTCTGTAATGGGATGTTCTACCTGTATACGAGTGTTCATCTCTAAGAAGTAATAATTCTCATTATTGTATAAAAATTCTACTGTTCCAGCACTTGTGTAATTAATGGACTCTGCAGCTTTAATTGCACTTTTTCCCATTTGTTCTCTCAGTTCTTCGGTCATTATTGGTGAAGGTGCCTCCTCTATTAACTTTTGATGTCTTCTTTGGATGGAACATTCACGGTCACCAACATGTATGGTCTCCCCATGTTCATCGGCCAATATTTGGAATTCAATATGGCGAGGTTTTTTAAGATATTTTTCTATAAATATTGTTGAATCTCCAAAGTTTGCTGAAGCAATAGCCTGTGTTGATTCAATGGCACGAATTAATTCATCCTCTTCTTCAACTACACGCATACCAATTCCACCACCTCCAGATGAGGCTTTGATCATAATTGGATATTCAACTGATTTGGCTATTTCTTTAGCTTCATCCATATCGCTTATCCCTTCATCTGTACCTTCAACTACTGGGACTCCAACTTTTCTCATTAGTTGTTTTGCTGTTATTTTATCCCCCATAGCTTCAATGATAGAGCTTTTAGGCCCTATTAATTTAATGCCATTTTTTTCGCACTTCTTGCCTAATCTTGGATTTTCAGCTAAAAAGCCATAACCTGGATGTATGCCGTCAACTCCAGAATCAACGGCTATTTGGATTATTTTATCTATGTTTAAATAGCTTTTCGCTGGTAAAGGGTCACCTAATCCATATTTTTCATCGGCATAGTTTGTATGCACTGAATTTTCATCGGCATCTGAATAAATAGCTACACTTTTAACATCTAATTCTCTACAGGCTCTCATTATTCGAATAGCTATTTCTCCCCTATTTGCAATTAGAATCTTATTGAACATTTTAATCGTTTTTTTATAACTAAATGACGTGACCAATTAATTGAAGTTGTAATGGTAGTAAAGTCGACTGTATTCTGAATAGATTGGTTATATTATTAATTAACCAACGCTATAAATATGGGAACGACCATAAAATTCGTTGATTTTTATAGTCATGTTAACCTTTTTAATAAACAAATACTAACATTTTGATGGTTGGTTCAATATTTATAATTTAAGTTAATATATAGATTTTGTATAATGGTTGGGTCTCTGATGTTAAAGGTTAAAAGTAAAAAAGATTTGGAAATTAAGATAGAATCAATTCCAAAACACACTAATCCAAAAATTGAATTAGAACAGTACTCTACTCCAGCGACAATAGCTGCAGATGTGTTATGGAATGCTTATATTTTAGGAGATATTGATGATAAAAATGTTCTTGATTTAGGTTCTGGTACAGGTATTTTTACTATTGGTTCAGCATTGTTGAATGCTAAATGTTCTGTTGGTATGGATGTTGATAAAGGATCAATTGATTTAGCTATTAAAACGGTTAATTCAATGGGAATAAATAATTGTAAGTTTTTAAATGAAGATTTAAGTTTATTTAATGATATATCATTTGATAGATCAAGTAAATCTATCACTAATGGTTTATTAAATTCTGTTGATACTATCATTCAAAATCCTCCATTTGGATCTCAATATATGGGCAAAAGAGGTTCTGATAGGGTTTTTATTCAAATTGCAATGAGTTTATCTCCTGTTATTTACTCGTTTCACATGTCAAAAACTGAAAATTTTCTAAATAGCTATTTTAAGGATTTAGGTGGAAATATTACTCATAAATTCTTATATGATTTTTCAATACCTAAAATTCATGATTTTCATACAAAAGATAGCAAAAGTATTCAAGTGATTGTTTTAAGAGTTGAAAATGGAAAATTCTTATGATAATGGTTATAAATGATTCATTTTTACTATATCGTTAATTTCCATATTTTTTTGACTTGTAAAATTTCTTAAAATTTTTACTTTTTTTCAAATTTGATAGAAATATTTAAATACTTATAAAAAAAAGAATTCTTTTAATATTCATTTTGACGTTTATTTTGACGTTTTATTTGATGGTGTATACCGATCGTTAAAAAAATTTTTAATGTTTTTTGTTTAATCAATAGTTAATGTTCATTTTGTCTTTATTTTGAATATACACTCTTAATATGAAATATCAGACACAATAATTATTTTATTGGTTTAATATATTATTTTGGATTTGTAGCTGAAGCTATTAGGTATTATAGTTGATATAATACTTGTTTGTGTTTAATTAAGTGCTAACAACTGTAACTTTATTAATGACGACTACTTTATTTTAATGACAACATTTATATATAAATAATTGCAAAGTTTATTAAATGCAAAAAGTACAACTATCTGTTTTTTTACCAGATTCATTCTTAGCAGAGACTAAAGATTTAAAACTTAAAACTTCTAAAGTTGGGATTATTGGAAGAGTTTTAGCGGTTTTTAATGTAAATAAAGTTATCATATATAAAGATACATCTGAAGGCTCCTTTGATAATATTAATTCAAATAGAATTAATTCAAATAGAATTAATTCAAATAGACATGGATTGAGTAGGAATACTTCAGATAAATATGGTTTAAATAGAACTAATTCTCATGGAGAGTTTATATCTAAACTTCTTAATTATATGGACACTCCCCAATATCTTAGAAAAAGTTTTTTTCCAATTGAATCTGATCTTAAACATGTAGGAATACTTCCTCCACTTAGAACTCCAAATCATCCCACTGGAGAAGAGTTTGGATTAGGTCAATATAGACAAGGCTTAACTATTAAAAGGAATAAAAAAGGGACATTTGTAGATATTGGAATCGATGAGTTGGCTTTTTGTAAAGAACAACTTACTGTTAATAAAGTTTTTAGTTTTAAAGTGATTAAAGTAGCTAAAGAAGTAATAGTAACTCCTGATGTACCGATGGATAGATATTGGGGATATGAGGCTATATATACTCAAAAAACTCTTAAAAATAGTTTAAAGTTAATTAATCCTGATCTTGTTTTACTTACAACAAGATATGGTCATGAAATAAATTCTATTTTTGATGATTTAAAGTCTAGGACTATTGATTCTAAAAGTATGGCACTGTTGTTTGGAGGTTCTTATAAAGGAATTTCTGAAGACGTTGGTGAAAGTATTAAGAACTTACAATTGGATGTTGCTGAAGTAAATACTGTTCCAAATCAAGGAACCGAAACTGTTAGGACTGAAGAGGCCTTAATTTCAACCTTAGCTATTTTAAATATGATGGTACAATGAATAGTTATAAATAATCATTTAATTCACTTACTTGAATAACCATTAATTTTAATCTACTGAATGACTTGTATTAATTATCTTATTAAGTTATTTCATTGAAAATTTAATAGTAATAAAATCACTAAAAAAAAAAATATTATATTGTTATAAAAATAGAGAATATTGAATATCAATTCGATTTAACAAATTAAATAAGATACGATGTATTACTTAATATAAAATGGTATTGTTTATCAATATTAATCTAATTATTTCTTATAAAAATTCTCTAAATTAAATTTGAATAGATTATATTGGATATTGATATTTTATAATTGACAAACTTTA
>JAITEE010000195.1 GCA_031282205.1 Candidatus Methanovirga aequatorialis
ATTTAAATTTAAAAATTAATATTGAATTTATTTCAATTTTCACGATTAAATATTGCGTACTTTTAGACTCCAATATATGTGAGCCATGTTACATCATGAAATAAGCATGGAAAATGCTCAAAAATTCACTCAATTTCTAACATCCTATTTCTAATATAATTTGGAATTAAACCTTCAATGCCTTTGTTTCTCCATATTTTGGCATATTTATATTCATTTTCGTTAGTGATTTTGTGCTTTTTAGAGGCTTCAGGAACCGTCATACCATAATATGGGTCGTATAGATAACAGGCGTTTTTTAACTTGGTTTCTTTATTCCCTAGTTGATCACTTCGACTTTGGTTTTTATCTCCAAAATACCATTTTTATAATCGATATCACTGTTTCTACTATACTTCTACGATGATATTTTGGTTTACTGAATAACGATTTGGTTCCTACTCTATATTCACCGTTTTTTTTTTAACTCTTTTTTTAAGAGCTATCACGCTATGATGCATTTAATTTTAGTGTATTTTTTTCACTGTCGTATGCTTTCTCTAATTTTATCTAACTAATATTTTCTAAGGTCAATGCAACAACAGGACACTCACCATGACACACATCACATTTTATGCATTGATCATCATCCAATACAACTTTTCCATTTTCTAACTTAATCGCATCAACAGGACACGATTCCTCACACAGATAACACTGTACACAAATATCCTGATTTATTAACAATTTTTTAGTTTGAATAATCGGACCTAAGTATCTTTTAAGAGTAATTGCATTTTGAGGACATAGGTTAGAACATGATCCACACCCAACACATAAATCTTGATTAATATAGGTGTACTTCTCGTTGGTACTCTCTACTCTTATAACTTTCTCAAGTGTGAAAGGATTCCGATCCTTGAATTGGGTGGTGTGTTTATTTATTTCTTCGAATGATTCAGATTCAACCAATACTTTTCTAAGTGAAACAGCCTTCGTAGGGCAGAATTTAGTGCAGTTTCCACAAGTAACACATCTACTATGATCAACACTTATTTCCTCCATTTTAAGAACTCTGTGAGGAACCTTAAGTTCTTTAAAGTTGTAGATGACCTGATTCACAAGACTATCAATTTTAGAATTTACTTCCATGACATAAATACATGAAACAGGACATGTTTTAGCACAAATTTCACATTTAACACAGTTATCATTAACCTTCGATCGTCTAACCATTGTTGCCGATGAAATGGCATCAACTGGACATTCCTTTAAACATAAATCACATCGCACACAACGAGGAGATATTGTAAGTACTCTATTTTTTGTTTCATGATCTCCAATATCAACATGGAAGTCTTTGACATCTTCATCTAAATCCATAGATTTAAGAACAACTTCTTTTTGAATATCTTCCATCTGTTTCTTGAATTTTATTTCCATATAAAAACTCCTAAAAGAGCTTGTATCTAAGTCTAAATTAAATATTATGATTAAAGGTTTATGTACAATAGAACTTAAAGTTTTTCTTTTTAAATATTTACAACTTCAAAAAAGTAGGATAATGTTGAAGTCAGTATTTGGTGCAACTTTAACATGTCTTCGATAGAGACCATTTTTAAAGAAGTCATGAAGTTTCATGAAAGTCCGTCTTTGTTAACACCACTTTCAAATTCTTTTAGTTGTGATAGACTTGGAAATCCAGATGTTCCAATAGATGTAACCGACATGGATGCGACCCAATTGGCAATTACAGACGATTTTTCAAATGAATAGCCATTCAAATATGAATACAAAAATCCAGCATTAAAAGAATCTCCTGCGGTGGTTGTATCAATAACCGTTACTTTGTTTGCTGGTACTTCAATTTCATAGTCTCCATTAACACCATAAACTCCCTTCTCACCTCTTTTAACAATGACGTTCTCTACTCCTTCATCATGAAGATACTTTGCCATGTATTTAAAATCCATCGATTTATTATCTAAAATTGGTTTAAGTAGAATATTCATCTCTGTTTCATTGATAAGCAATATATTTGTCCTATTTAAAATTTTTTCAATGGTTGAGAAACCTTTTTTTACGTATATCCTTCCTGGATCAAAACTTAAAACCGTGTTCTTAGGAAGATGATCCATTAGATCAATTTGTCCCCTTATCGAATTTCCAACGAAGGAAGTGCAGTGAATTATTTTACTATTTACAGCCTCTTGAATATTAATCTGTGAAATATCTATTTCATCGTTAACCCCTGAATCAACGTATAATCCACGGTTACCTTGTTCATCAACAAATCCCATAACTTTTCCTGAATTTCCGTCATCAGCGTAGATCAGATTGTTCAAGTAAACTCCTTTCTCCATTAAATTCATTTCTAAAATTTCACCTTCATCATCGTTAGCTATTTTACCTATGTAACTTGTTGTAATCCCTAAATTTGATAATCCTACAATAGTATTAGCAGCAGAACCTCCACAACTTATACTTCGAGATTTAATATATGATTCTTCATCAGATTTGGCTATTTCATCTACGTGATATATAATATCCAAATTCAAAGCCCCAAATCCAGTCACATCAACATCTATATTATCCATGATTTCACCTTTTACGTTTGAAATACGAATATTCACATAAAACAATTCCAACATTTACACTTGAAATAGACGTCTTTGAAATCCATATATATATCAATATTTAATATAATTTTATTGTAATGGAATAAAGAATATTTATAATTATTCACTTGATTTTAAAATATTATTTTTAATTAATTTTTATTTAAATCTTATTAATTATTAAAATAACTATTAAAATACTTCTATTTTTAAAAATATAGTACCAGACACAACTTTTGAAAATATAAAGTTTATTATTTTATTAGATTTTATTTAATTAACAAGGTGTCTGAAAAATATAAAATATTGACAGGATTTCCATGGATATTTAACATAATGCGTCATCAGAACTCCCATATTTTTTAAAAGTACAAATAATCTGAAAAACAATCATTAAAATAGAATCATATAAACTTATAAATCA
>JAITEE010000083.1 GCA_031282205.1 Candidatus Methanovirga aequatorialis
GATTTATCGATTTTAATTCTAATGCCAACGATTGCAAGTGTAAAAATAAACTCTAAAATCAAAAAACTAAAAAAAAATACAAAAAAATCATTAGAAAAATCGAAAATTTAAAAAAATTAAAAATAAATTGTTACACACCCTATTACCATTTAGAAAAACTTAAGCCATTAAAATATAAGATTATTAAAAAACTTTATAGTAAATTATATATTAAATAACTTAGATAATCAATCAAGTTACAAATTCAATAAATAAAACCAATATAATTAAACCATTTATTTTATAAAAATAATGTTGCCATTACTTTTTATGGTTGTTATCATGATATAAATTTTAATTAAAACATTTATAGTCATCTTTGAAAAGTTTATCCATTTATAAAATATCAATATCCAATATAATCTATTTAAATTTAATTTTAGATAATTTTATAAGAAATAATTAAATTAATAATTGATAAACATTACCATTATCACTATAAATTCTTGATTTATTTATTTTAGATGACTAAATTTCATACCATATATTTAAAAAAATAGATATTTTTAACAGGACGTGATTTTAATGAGGATAAAGAATTTAATAGGAATGAACGTTGTAGATACAAACGCTAAAGTCGTGGGTAAAATTGAAGATGTTGATTTTGATCAGCACACTGGAAAAATTCAGGGGTTAGTTGTCTCCCATAAGAATAATATTATCTCAAATAAAGAAATTATAGTTTCTTACAACGATATTGAAAATTTAGGAGATTATGTTTTACTTAATATAGCCATTGATCTAGAGGGTAGATAGTTGGTAGACGAATACCTAAGTAAACCTAAAGTAAAACAATAGACATATAGTAGCCCATTGTTAGAGATATTAATTTATAGGGGATGTTTCATTGGAAGCTATGGATATAAGAAAAAAACCTATTAAAAAAGATGATTTTGTAAGATATACTGAAACTGGAGTCAGTGGAAAGGTTTTAGATATTATTCCTTACTCTTCTTTAGATGGTGTTAATAAGGATTCTAAAGTTGTTATATCCAATCAAGATAAATTTTGGATAAAAATAGATAAAACTGGGTTATGGTATCTGTCAGATTCTTTAGAACTTTTAGATGAAAGAGATATTAAAAAATCAAGATTTGAAGAAGGTAGCGATGGGAAAAATGTAGAGGAATTTACAAATGACTTTGAAGACATGGAGATAGACTCAAGTGCAGGTATTGGTGGAGGATGAATTGAAAGATAATTTCATCCTATGGTAACTACTTGCTATGTAAATGGAAAGATAAACATGAACAAGGTGTTCCATTTATTGGTGATCAACGAGCCCTGTAATTTCTTGAATTTCCTTGTAACCTTTGGAAATCAGTATCTCTACTAAAAGTACATTCAAATACACATACTTATAAACAAATCTCTTCGTATAAGCGTAGAGTGTTAGAATTCAATGAGTTTTAGAACATCTTCCATGCTTTTTTCATGCTGTAACATGACTCACATATATTGAAATCCAAAAATACACAATATTTAATCGTGAAAATTGAAATAAAACCAATAGATAGTTCTTAAATTTAAATAAAAGAACGTATAAATATTGTAAATTCTTTAACAAATCTTAAACAGTTTTTAAAAATTATATTCTAATAACAATCATTATTCTCTTATTAACGTTATAAATTTAATTTAATAAACTATAAAAGCACTAAATAACCCAGTTTAATATTTAAATTTTATTTTAAAGTATTTTAATGAGAACTATTTTTCGCACGCTCAACAAAGCTTACTTACCCATTTATTGATCATATTAAAGCTTAAAATCAAATATTCTAATTTAAAATCCAATAGAAAAATGTAATTTTAGAAAACAACATATTCACAACCTTAAAATATGATAAAAAATGGTCAAATCATACTCTTGATTTTTTGCTCAAAAATCCAACACTCATATAGCAACACTTTTTAGTGGAAATCATGATAAAAATAGGATGAAAAATTAGAAAGATATTTATGCATCAAAATTTAAGTTTAGGTTGAAAAGCTTTAGGTTGAAAAGCCCAAAAAGAATTTGAAAGGTGGGAAAATGGATGCTGATAATGTTAGAGTAGAATTTTATATGGAATGAAGGATTTACAACAATATTACTATAATAAACTAGATGAGAATCATAGAGAATTCAATAACAATATGATTAAAAGTCAGAATTTTTATTTGAAAATTAATATGTTTATGATACCCATTTTAACAATCATATTGGTTTATTTTAAAAATTGGGAAAATAATTTAATTCTTATTTTTTTATGAGAGGGTTATTTTTCTTTCCGTATTTTTTTCTGGAAAAAACAGGTGAAAAAGTATTACCCATCAGGTTCTCTTAATATTTTTTCTATGATAATTAAAAACAAAATCGACAAACCAAACAAAGACTGAAAACGAACAAAAGTACTAAAATAAACAAAAGACACAAAACAAAAAAAACCCCTAACCTACTTTTAACATTCAGTGTTGTGTTATAAAATTTTAACGTTATAATAGCTGTGAATATGATGGATATCAATCCCCTGATATTAGGAGTGCTGATTTTAATATCAAGTTTAATTTCAATTAGATTATCAATTACAGTAGCGATTATTGAAGTTATCTTTGGAATAATAAGTGGAAACTTAGGAATTCTAACCCCTCAATCTTGGATGTTATATATTGCTACTTTTGGTGGGGTCCTGATTACATTTTTAACAGGTTTAGAAGTAGACATGGATTTCATGAAAAAGAAGTTTAGGGAAATATTTATAATAGGGTTTCTATCATTTTTTGTTCCATTTGTACTTGTTTTTCTTTTCTCATATTTTATTATATGTTGGAACCTAAATGTTTCACTTTTAGCTGGAACAGCATTTTCTGAAACATCAGTTTCCATAGTTTATTCTGCTTTAGTTTCTAAAAATCTTTCGAATACAAACGTTGGTAAAGTTCTAGCAGGAGCAACTTTTATTACAAACATTTTTACAGCGATTTGCCTTAGTGGACTGTTTATTGTCCCAGACACCTACACCATACTGTTCTACATAACAGCCATTTTAACATCCGTCTTAGGATATAAATATTCTTATATACTCTTAGAACATCTACAGATAAAAGATAAACTTGAAGAAGTTGAATTAAAGTATATATTTCTTTTACTTTTAATTTTAATCTTTTTTGCAGATTTGGGGAAGAGTCAAGCTATTTTACCTGCTTTTATATTAGGTTTACTACTTTCAAAATACTTTAAAGCAGATTCAATAGCCTTTGAATCTAAAAAAAGATTAAAAACCGTGACATTTACTTTAATATCCCCTATATTTTTCATCGTTGCAGGTACCAATGTTTCAATTCATTTAATTCTTTCAGGAATAGCTATTTTTATTCTTCTCTTTGTTGTTAGATTCATTGGGAAGATTTTAGGAGTTTACTTCATTTCAAAGAAATGTTTAGAATATGATGAAATCTACTTTACGATGATGATGAGTACAAGTCTAACTTTTGGTTTAATAGCAACTGTTTTTGGATTAAATGCTGGTTTATTAGATTCTCAAACTTACTCTATTTTGACGGGAGTTTTAATCGTAGGTGCCATTATACCAACGATAATTGCTGAGAAAAAGTTCCTTCCAAAAGGTATATAATTAACACTCTAAAAACTCTCAAAATCAATCATCTTCCAAGGGGTATCATGAACAATCAATTCAGTATCCAAACCAAAAGTGGAAATAAGATCATTCAATTCAATTAATCCAGGAACTTCACTTTTATGATGACTTACATCAACAAGACAAATATCCAAATCATTTCCAAGAATGGCTACTTTATGAATTAAATCTCCAGATAAAAACAGTTTAACATCTTTTTTTTTAGCCAAACCCAAATATTCAATATTACTTAAACCAAAGCCAGAGACAATAGCTATTCTATCAAGGATCACATCATCATCCAAAGGATTGACAACATTTACATTGGACAGGAGTAACCTTTCAGAGACTAAATTTAAAAACTCTTTAAAGTTAAGTTGGGATTCACATACTCTCCCCACACCAGTATCTTTATCAAAATTATCTAAAACTTTTAAATCCAGTGTTTTGGCCAATGCATCATTAGCACCTCCAGATATTACATCCCAATTGGAGTGAATAACATAGATGGGTGTTTTAGGAGTAAATAAAGGGGGATGATGAGTAATGAACAGTTCGTTTTCCTCTGAATTTAAGTCGTCTTCAGGATACAGATCCATGACAACCTTAATTTTTTCCACGTCAACGTCACTCCTCGGATGTAGGTAACCTACCTCGTCACCTTCCAAAGCCAATTCTTTAGGAATTAAATCTTCAATGATTCTAATAAGTTCAGTGACCTTCATTTTATCAACCGATCATTTTGTGATTATTTTTGAGTTTATTTTATCCAAAAACAAATGTAGTATACCATCCAAATCATAAGGAGTCAATGTAGATATTGTAATAGCTGGAGAGTCTATTACTCTTAGGAACTTTTTAATGTTCTTTTCTTTAAATATTAAGCCTTCAAAGAAGGTCAGTTCGGATACACCGTATAAAACTCCAGGTTTTTCTAAAGCGTAGTTAATTGACTTTAATAAAACATCGACAGTAAATGTCATCGTTCCAGATGTTTTAGTGTTTAATCCCTTTGTTTTTAAAATAGCCTTATATGGACTTTTAACAGATTCAAATCTTTCATTAACATTATTTTTTTCAGTTAATAGACCGTCGTTTTCTTCAGCTATTGGGTCCTCTACTATGAACACCTTAGGAGAAATTGACTCAGTCTCTTTAATAGAAAGACCACCTAATCCAGTTGTATCTATTAAACAATCAGCCGTTTTTATTAGACTTAAATCCGATGAAAAGTTTACTTCCACATCTTCACAGTCTTGAACCATTGAAAATTTATCCACCAACTCTCGAAGATGAGGATAAATATCCACAATTGTGACGTTATCATATTTAGTTTTCATTAGATTGGCTATTCCTAAACCAGTTAAATAACCACCTATAACCACAGTGTTATCCAAGTCAACATCCTCCAATGTCTTCATCCATCTTAAAATGGCTAAACTCTTTTTATTGACCACGATCTTTAATAAGTCGAGAACTTTTAGATTTGACTTAACCGTTAAAACATGAGAAGTTATTCCTGTTTCATATATCCTTCCTTGATGAATCGATTTATTTTTCAATTTGATACCTCATTGTGTTTTATTTAGTTTTTTAAAACCTATTTTCTCTAATGCCATTTTTGTCTCATCGTATACCGCTTCCTCCAATGATTTCCTGTGAACAATATGTGAAGATGAAAATCCAGCGGTTAATATTCTTCCCTTATTATCCATGAACACAAGCATAGACCCAGAACCAGGGATTCCAAGTCTACCTCTTGCGATTACAACATCAGCGTTACTTTGATCAACCGCCATTAATCCTTTAGTTATTGCTGGTGTGCGACTTAAATCAGCTGGATCTGTATCTATCTTAAGATGCTTAACTTCACCAATTCCAAAGTCTCTTAGACATTTATTTATCACTTTAGGTTTTATATTTTTTTTGTTAGCAACCACAATTTCTTTAGCCTCTTTTATATAATTTTGAATGGCTAAAATTTCTTCTTCTTTATCTCCTCTTCTTATCCCTGTAAAAGATTCCATATATGCTCTTCTTATTATCTCTTCAAAAACCATATCATTCACCAGTAGTTAAGTTTTAAAACTTAGAAAATTTTGTTCTCGTTCTTAGAAATAAATTTTCCTAATTTCCTATCGGAAATTATTCTAATTTGAAAATAAATTTTCAACAATAGAAAATTTTTAAATCAAATATAAAATAATGTTTAGATACTATTTAAACTAAAACAAAAACGAATGCAAAAACCCATAAAAAATCTTAGTCTGTCATGTGGATTTTTTAAAGTGTCTTATTTTTTAAAAAATTTAAATTTTAATCCAACTAATGAAGTGAATATAGAAATGAAGCTCAAAATAGAAAAAATTGTTAAAGCTAAGTTAGAACTTATAATTAGTTCGTTTATTTCTTGATAAAGCGTATGGGGGATTTGATGATAGGTTGGATCTATATGGAATGCGAAAATGAGTGTCAATATTCCCATACCCAATAATTTTCCCATTACTCTAACAACAGATACAGAAGCTGAAGCAGAAGAAGATAAATGTTTTGGTACTGATCCCATTATCGTATTGGTATTTGGAGATGAAAATAAACCACAACCTACGCCTTGTAAGACCATAGATATTATAATAATGTACAATGGTGTTGTTTTACTTAGAAATGTTAACATGATTAAAGATATTGTTACAAGACTCATCCCAATTGCTGATAGTACCTGGGGATAAACTTTATCAGATAATCTACCAGAGAGGGGTGCTAATATTGTCATGAATATTGGTGTAACTATTAAAATAAATCCTGAAGTTTGTGGATCCAATTCCTTAACGTATTGTAAATAGTAAGTTATAATATATGTAACTGAATAAGTGGCTAAGTAAGATATTAAAGAGCTAATTGTAGATGATGTGAAAACAGTACTTGTTAGTGACTTAACATTAAAGACTGGTGTTTCATGAGATGATTCCCATTTAACAAATAGAGTAAGTAAAATAATAGCTATTATAACTAATATTATTCCAGTTATTTCATTCAGTATTGTGAATCCATAGACAATAAGAAAAATCCCTAAACAATAAATAAAAGATCCAACATAATCAAATTTTTCATTTTTATTATTTGACCACTCTTGAGGTATTTTCAACAATGTTACCAAGATTATCAAGATTAAAAAAGGAAGTATAGATAAAAACATTAATTTCCAACCAACTAATTGAGTTAAAAACCCTCCAATTCCTGGTGCAAGTGCAGAACCTATGTAGGCTCCAGAAATATTTAACCCAATACTCTTACCTCTCTCTTGAGGAGGCAACGCCTCTGTTATCATTGAAAGTGTTGTAATGTTTATTACTGATGCACCTAAACCTTGAAAAAATCTTAAAGTAATTAAAAGCTCAACTGTGTTTGAATAAACAGATACTATAGAAAATCCTGAATATATAATCAAACCAAATAAAAAACTTTTCTTCAAACCAAACTTTTCACATAAATTTCCACATGGAACTGAAAAAATAGCTGTTGACAAAAGAAGACTTACCCCAATCCAATTCTCAAGTACTCCGTTTACTAAGTTTCCCTGAATATCTGTTAAAGATACTGAAATAGATGGTAAAGCTACTGAAATTGATGAGGAAGAAAAAAACACTAAAAAAGATGAAAGAACACAAACCAATAAAATCCAATTTTTATTTTCATAAGATTTAATATTATCACCAAGTAACTATTCATAAAAATCATGTTATGCACTAAACTTTAAATAGTAACCTTTATTACTTGAAAGTCAATGATGAATTGATTATTTTATTTAAATTATTGATAAAACTCATCTATTTAGCATCAGCGTTAAAAAATCGTAGACGACCTTTGAAGCGGTCACAGAGGAACTGTCACCTAAGACATTGGTAGCCAACTCAACAATATCGAAACCAATACATTCTTTTTTACAGAGTTCTGGTAATATTCTCTCAAAAACATCCATAGAAATACCATTAGGAAATGGATTACCCACGTTAGGAATAACGGCAGGATCAAAACCATCACAATCAATGGAAATGTAAACAGGTCCCTCGATTGAGTCTATAACTTTTCTAATAGAGGATGAAGGATCCATATTTAATTCACAAGGTTCAAAAATCCTTATATTTTCTTTTGATTTAATAAATTCATACTCCTCTTCTGAAGCTGAACGAATACCGATTTGAATTATCTCCTTTGGCCCCAATTCAAAAATTCTTCTCATCACAGTAGCATGATTAAATTTTCCACCTTGACAAGTGTTGGCCATGTCACAATGAGCATCAAAGTCAATCAAGGTAATGTCTTTAATATTGTACTCCCTTGATAATGCTTTTAAGGCAGGAAAAGTTATGGTATGCTCCCCTCCCAAGAGCAAAGGTTTCAGATTAAGAGAAGATAACTCCTTAACACTATTCTCAATTCTACTACATGTCTCCTCAACACTACCATGTACAACATCGATATTTCCTAAATCGTAAAAAGAACCATTTCCAATACTTTTTTTATAAGTCAAATTATATTCTTCCAATGAATATGAACTATCTCTTATCATAGTAGGAGCAGTTCTTGTTCCAGCATGATAAGAACAAGTACCATCAAAAGGAACACCAACAATACCCCATGCAGGATCCTCAAGTTTCTCTTTATTCCCAAATGTTTTAGAATAAAGAAATATCCCATGGTTGTATATCCATGAAAACATTTACTCATACAACTCCTAATGTTCAACGTACACTACCGACACAACAGTTGAGCCAATATTTTGTACTATATGTTCACTGTATTCAATATGCAGATGTTTAATTTCCACTCCACGAACTTCCATCATGTAACGAACCATTTCATCAACTTCTTTTAAAGATTCATCTGTATCCAAATTTATTCCACTCTTTTCAACAACACATCCCAACTCCTCTCCAATAGCAATACCTATCGATGAAAACAACTTATCTCCAGGTTCATCCGAGCAAATTGAAGAAAGTACACAATTAATCATCTCTCCAGGTTTAAAAACTGGTAGATCCACAATCTCGGTTTTACCATCCAACATACTTGAAACTTTTATAAGGTTTTGATCACCGATCCCCGCCTCAATTAAAGCGTTATCAAAAGCATTCAACTTAGTAGGGCCTTCTTTTTTTCCACTTACTATACTAATTTTCATATAATCAAATTTAATCCATTGAATCATGTGTTTATTAAAATAATAAAAAAACTATATTAAACGTTCGTCCTTATCAATATTAAGAATATTTATATATAAAAAGGTTTCTAAACAAGACATGAAAACAATTGAATTTTATCCAACTAAAACAGAATAAAGAAGACAAACAAAAGAACACCACCAACAGACAAACCAACACCACTATCAAGAGGAGAACATGGAGATCAGTGTCCTGTAAGATATTGATCCTCAGTGATGATATTAGGATCATTAAAAGTTGCATTAAGCTTGAAAACACCTAGACGATCAGGAGTAATATGAACAACCAGGTACCATTACCATCAGTAACAAACGTCTTTAAACAAATAAACCAAAGATTGATAATCAAATTCATATTTTTCAGAATCTTTTATAACCACAGTAACTTGTTTGAAATTAGTTTTAACACCAATTGGAGCTCCTACATTGTACCCAGCCACAAATGGTAAAGCTTTAAGTTCATCTATAATACCATCCAACTTTTCATCTACATCATTTCTAACATTAAACACTATGTTCATACTATCACCTTTTAAAAATAGAAGACAAGTATAAAAATCTTGCATTCTATTTTTAATAGACGTGTTAGACATGATAGGAGAAACCTTTTAAAAATCCCCACCATGCCATGTGTTTCACGAGTTTACTTAAATGATACAGAAGTGCTCCCTCATGATAAAGAGATTGACTGTAGATTGGTTGTGGAATTTTATCACTCATCGGGAGAGATTCATTTAATATTTTTGTCCTTAGTATTTATTCTTTTTCTTTTCTTCATAACTTCATCATCGTTAATCGTTTAAAAATAAAAAAAAGGAGTGTTTAATAATTATTCTAAACACTCATCGCAATCTAAACAATGATCATGTCCACAATCGCATTCAAAAATATTATGGCCTTCATGACTCATTTGATTCACTTCCTATGCGTAATTTATAACCAAAAAATTTTTTATATTTATTTTTGAGTATACATACATATTCCATCAGCTTTATTTAATGGAGTTGTTGTTATGTCTCAAAAGTTAAGAGAAATATTGTATATCTTATGATACTCAAAATTCTTTTTTATTTTTCTTACCAATATAAAGATATCAATGAAAAATTAACTTTTATCAATCATACCTTATAGATTTGGAAACTGTTCACAAAAGATATGTCAATCATTATGTAAATATCATGTCAATTATAATATGGATAAACGAACTATATAAATCCTTCCAATAACAAAACCAGCAAAAAAAGATCTCAAAATGAATTATTTGCTCTCTCTTCATCTCTCTCTTTCCCTCTCTTTTAACTCAAAAAATTCCAAAAACAAAAAAAATAGGTGAATATACAAAGATCACGACCCTCTAAAGAAAAAAAATGTGATGTGTGTAAAAATATGGGCTTTGTAGAAATCATGTTAAGTATGGATGAGATCATATAATTAAGTTAAAGAAACCATGTTAAAAAACGCACACTATGACATATATTCTACATAAAATCATTTAATATAAAAATCAA
>JAITEE010000197.1 GCA_031282205.1 Candidatus Methanovirga aequatorialis
TTGTTGAAGGTTTTGAAAGATTTTTAAAACAGACAAAATGTGCTAAAAAATGGATACAACAACATTGGAACTTAATCCACTAAAATTGACAAACTTTACCAAAATCATTATAATATATAGTTTAAATCGAAAAGTTTAAAAATAATCATCAATTTTATTTCTTTATTTCGCCCTTAATTTTCAAAACAAATTAAATCTATTGAATATTTTAATTATTTTCAAAAGTTTGGAGTTTAACTATAAATTAGGATCACTTAAAACAAGCAATAACTTTATTAAACTTCTTTAATTTTTTTAATCACTTAAATTAAAATTTATACATTTTCATGATAATAAAAAAAGTGTATATTCTAATAGAATGAAAATATTGAACAAATGGAATTAAAAATGAAAAATAATCAGAATATAATAATAGCTCTTAAAATGAATTAAAAGTGTTCATGAATGAATTAACTTGTGATATATTTAAAGATAGTATGTTTCGATTTTTCAGCCGACAAAATAATTTTCCAAGTATTCAAATCACTGCAATCCAGTGCAATCTATTTAGAATAAAAAAATAACAATAGTATAAGGTTTGAAAACAATAAACTAAAATTACCAATATTCGGGTTTGTCAAATATAAAAGACAATAGAAAAATTTTAGGATATATTCTCTCAACTACTATATGATTTGAAAATGGTAGATGGTTTGCAGTACTAAACTGTAAAAATGTACCAGTTGAACCACTATCAAAGATTGGTGATAAGATTGGTATTGATTTAGGACTACATGATTTGATGACTTTTAGTAATGGTGAAAAGAGAAAACCAATCACTCACTTAGCTAAAATAGAATCACAAATAGCACGATTAAACAAAAACTTATCAAAAAAACTTAAAAGCTTAAATAACTGGATAAAGAATGTTAAAAAAACTAAGAAGACTATATAATAGACTATTTGATACTCGTAAATGATGAATATCAGAAATTAACCACAGAAATAATACAATGTTTTGATTTCATTGGCTTAGAAAAACTATCAGTACAAAACATGATAAAAAATAAACGACTAAGCCATGGTTCGTTAGAACTATTTAAGCAAGAAACTGTAGCTTAATACTATATTTTAGTATTAGAGAGCAAAAATTCCCGATCGAAACTTTAAATATAATCAGTCGGAGAGTATGTCAAGAGATAAAATTCGCTGATTATATTCTTATAACACAATAGTTGAGGATTGTTTTCGTAAAACTCACCTGAAAATCATCGAATTAATGTATGAAGTCATGAAACTTCAGAATTGAGTGAGTAAAAAATAAATTTTTAGAGCCTTTAAGTTAGGTGGCAAACGTGTTATAACGATAATATATTTATATGGTGTAATCAAATATAGTAATATCATAAAATTTTACTTATAAACATTAAATTTTTGTTTTGAAAGTATTTATGATAATTCAACTCTTAAGGATTAATTCCTATGGATGTGGCTATTGTACAGATATTAAAATTTTATTTTAATTAAACATGATCTATTACACTTTTATTTAAAGTATAATATATTAAAAACTTATTTGAGCTTAGTCGTTGATTTATTTTTAATTAAAAAACATACTTCATTGGCTCTATTTTTTTTATACTAAAGTGAACATGTTAAATTAGTGAAATATCTACTTCTAATAAATATGGGTATAGATAGCTGAACAAGAGGTGTTAAAATGATGTATAAATATATTAGAGACGCTTGGAAAAATCCAGATAGTTCTTATGTAAAGGAACTCATGTGGGAAAGAGCTCCTGTTTGGAGAAGACAGAGAGTAATACAAAGAATTGACAGACCTACACGTATAGATCGTGCAAGATCTTTAGGATATAAGGCTAAAAAAGGATATATTGTAGTAAGGACTCGTGTTAGGCGTGGTGGGAGAAGAAAATCCCGTTTTACAGCAGGTCGTAGACCTAAAAGAATGGGTGTTAACAAGATCAGTCCTGGAAAATCAAGACAGAGAATAGCTGAAGAACGTGTTGCTCGAAAATATCCGAATTTAGAAGTTTTAAACTCTTATTGGGTATGGGCTGATGGTAAATACAAATTCTATGAGGTTATTTTGGTTGACCCACAAAGCCCATCTATTAAAAATGATCCTAAAATCAACTGGATTTGTGAAAAACAGCATAAGGGAAGAGTCTTTAGAGGCTTAACCAGTGCTGGTAAAAAAGGTAGAGGACTTAGAAATAAAGGAAAAGGAGCTGAAAAAGTAAGGTGACACTTACCTCCTTTCTTTTTTTTTACATGCCTTAAGCTATTTTTATAACCACCAACCGATTTGATGATACATAATATAAGATTTAGACTTTTTGTCTATCCGCATGAGAATGAATATGAACTTCATGATGGTCTTATTAATGTGTTGGGTGATGTTGAAGTAGAAAGAGAAATAGCTGAAGGCATTAATGAAGAACCTATTGTTATTTTATCAGGTAGAATAACTAAAAAGAAGATTTTAAAAGACCTTATAACTAATCTAAAATCGGATCTTAACTTTGATCGTGATGATTTTTTAGATAAAATAGATAAAAAAATGGATGAAAATTCTAATCTTTTTATTAGGCTTTCTAAAGAAAGTGCTAAAAATAAAGAGCTTGAAATTCTTGATGGTGGGGATTCCATTCATTTAAAAATAAAAATAGCCGCATATCCTTCTAAGAAGGAAATAGCTATTCCAATTGTAAAAGAACTATTTGCCTAATCTTAATTAAAGATTTTTTCATGCTTGCTTTATACTTTTTTTAAATCAACATTTAAGGACACTAAATGATTTTTTATGATTTTAATCTTAGAGGAAGAAGTTTTGAATCTGATTTACAACTTATAAATGAATCAAATCGCTTGGGTTGGAATCATCTTAATTTGGTCTATAGTTTTGATACCTTTAAAGATTTTGATTATAAGGACGACTTAATAGAAAGTATTTCTGATAACAATTTGAATTTAAACTTCACTCTTGAATTAAATCCTAAGGATCCTAGTGAAATTAGAAAAAATTTGTCTAAATTTAGAAAAAAAGTTACATTTATCTCTGTTTTAGGTGGGGATACTAAAATCAATAGATTAACTTGTGAAAATAGATTTATAGATATTCTCAGTAGACCTTACTTCAAGAGATACGACTCTGGCCTAAATCATGTCTTAGCTAAAGAGGCCATTAAAAATAATGTGGCCATTGAACTTTGTTTTAATGATATTTTAAGGTCGTACTCTTCTTATAGGTCAAAGATTTTATCAAACTTTAGAGACGTTGTTAAACTCTATAAAAAATTTAAATTCCCCTTGATTGTAGGTTCAGGAGCAGAATCTTTATTCGATATTAGAAGTCCAAAGGATACGATAAACATTTTCAAGTCCATTGGCTTAAATGAAGTAGATGTTAAAAATATTTTCCATGTTTATCCTAAAAACATGATTGATTTTTCAAATGAAAGAGATAAAATAGTTGTTTTAGGTGTTAGAGAGATAGAAAAATAGTTTGAATATATTTGATAAATATGGTTGATTAAAAAAGTTTAGAGAAGAAAAACAAGCCTTCAAGAAACTAGTAAATATTTTAGGATACATGTATTCCTTGATACTCGATCGGATTTTTGAATTTTTCTTTATAATCGTCGTATGAAGAGAACCATGATATGTTAACATTTTTTAAATATTCTCTTGCCGCATTTTTTGCACTTAATAAATCTTTATAACTAGGTTGTTCCTGTGAAAATCCTGGAACTGGAACGTAGCTTGAGATATGATATTTTGTTTTTGGATTTATTTTAGAAATAAATTCTGCAATTCTGGAGATTTCATTTTCTTCCACATATCCAGGAATATAGACACTACTGGTGTTAACCTCAATTCCTCGTTGATTGAGGATTTTGAAGTTTTTTAATATAGATTTATTGGATTTTCCAGTGAATACTCTATAAAACTCATCGGACAAACTTTTTATACTTATTGAAATGGCATCGATATTATTTGGAGGTAAGATTAAACCATTGGAATGACCAACTTTAGTATACGCTCCTAATTCGTTTTTTGTATAATCAATGATTTCAGATAATGATGGATAGGTGGTTATTTCTCCTCCAACAAGATGTACTCGTTCAACATCCAAATCATTTAGCACATCTTTGATTTCAGAAATATTTAAAAATTTATTTGGCATGGTGTCTTTTTTTAGTTTGTACAAACACCAGTTACATTGGAGGTTACATCCATAGTTATATAGGGTTGCTCGTTTAAGTTTTTTTGAGTATATAATTTTATAAATAGCCATTAAATCACCTAACAAGACTTTAGTTAAAGCCCGAGGGTGTAAATTTTTGTGGGGGGTTTTTAAAATTTTCAAATTTATTTATAAATAAAAGTAAATTTTTCTAAATAACTCCACACTTTTTTACACTCTCTAAAGCCTATAAACTTTTAACAGTTTATAGCGATTTGCGAAATTATAGTCATCTTTGAAAAGTTTATCAATTTATAAAATATCAATATAATCTATTTAAATTTAATTTAGATAATTTATTGACAAACATTACCATTATCACTATAAATTGCTCATCATTCAAATAAATTGGTCTTCATATTCTACCTTCTTCTACTACTGAACCGATATATTTTTCTTTGGCTCTTAGGAATATTTTTTTAATTGGGGTGTAAGCGATTGTTAGTAATATCATGTTGACTATTGCTCTTGGCCAGTCGTAGATTGTTAAGCTTCTTATAAATATTCCTATGGAGGAGTGATAGAAGAATATCATTGAAACATCCGTGATTAAGCCATATCCAAAGGCCCAAAGACCACCAAATATGACTCTTACAAATATGTTATTATCCAATTTTTGTGATAGGATACCTGCACTTAGTCCAATAAGACCAGAGGCTATCATGGTGTATATCAACCAGTAACCTAATCCTTTCAATGGTACCAGTTCGGTTAAGACCCCTACCACAAATCCAGTTTCTTTTCCAAATATTATACCTGACATTATTATGATAAAAGCGGAAAATCCAACGCTGTAAGGTGTCATTCCTCCTACCCATCTACCTACCGTTGCAATGGCTATTAAAGTAGCCAATAGAACTATATACTCGACACTAAGAACTTTTTTTTCAAATATGCTGTATAGGTAATATACAACTCCTGCAAATACCAACAACGAAACCAAAATCGTTATAATCAACGTTAACGTATCCATAACCTCATCTCCTTATTTATTTTTTTAAAAAAAAATTGATGTTCTATATGTAACGAAACTTATAAAGCAACTTCTATATTAACCAGTGAAGTGGAACATGTCACCAGGCTTGTTACTATCAAATTTACTCATCGTTTGGTTGTCTATATCCTGGGTACCAGCATTTGAACAAACACCTCCACCAGCAGAATCAGCTTCGTTGTTAACTATTTGGCAATTAATCAACTTCAAGTATCCATAGTAGCTGTTGATTGCTCCACCGTATCGTCCATGATTACTATCGAATTTAGTGTTAGAGACTATTAGGTTTCCTTTAAGGTTGTCTATTGCTCCTCCACATCCATGTTGCCCGTAATTCCCCTCACCAGGTTTAGCGTTATTATTTTCAAACGATGAGTCTGTGATGGTTAAATTTCCCATATTATTTGATACCGCCCCACCATTATCAGCGGAGTTATCATTCAATATGGAGTTGTTAGCTAACGTGCCACCATTTATATTTAAATCACCATTGTCATTGTATATGGCTCCACCTCTAAAGGATACACTGTTGTTGTTCAGTATGGTCTCGGTGATGTTCATGTCTCCCTTGTTGGTTATGGCTCCACCAGTATAAGCTGAGTTTGCTGTGAATTTGGTCTTTGCTATCGTGCAGACTTTATCGTTTAGCAGAGCACCACCACTACTACCATCTTCTGCAGTTGCTTCATTTTTTGTAAAATTTGAACTATCCAATCTTATTGTTCCGTTGTTGTAGAGTGCTCCACCAATAGAAACTGAGTTTGCTGTGAACTTGGAATCTGAAACATCACAATTGCCGTAGTTTGCAAGACCAGAACCATACTTACCTGCTGAATTATTTGTAAACGTGTTGTTTGTTATTGTACCATTATCTTTACTTGAGATGTATATTGCACCACCATATCCTGCTAAGTTTTCTATGAATGTAGAGTCTTTTATTTCTATTTTTTTGCCGCCAGCACTCATTATGGCTCCACCACTACAGAATTTACCAGTTCCAATATTGTTGTCAAATGTTGATCTGTATACGTAGCATTCTCCGTAGTTTCTTATTCCAGCACCAGCTCTATACGTTGCTTGTGCCGTATTATTGGTCATGGTACTGTCTGTAACCGTTAGTGTTCCATTGTTGTTTATGGCTGCTCCTCCATATTCAGCATAATTATTTGATAGGATGGAGTTTGTAACTGTACAGGTACCATTGTTTTCTATACTGGCACCGTTGTTACCGTTACCAGTTAAATATCCATTATCCAACTTAACATTTGCTAAGTTAAGAGTTGAATCGATTGCAACACTAAATATTCTTCCTCTACTTTCTGCATCTATGGTGGCATCACCGTTGGATTGGATTGATATTTTTTTATTCTTGATAACAATGTTATAATTTCCATTTCCAGTGTACACACCAGGGTTTAAAGTTATGGTACCTTCTGTACCAATATCGTCTATTGCCTGTTGAATACTATCACCAGGATTGAGGGTAATGGAGTTTTCTGCCACTACAACGTTTATAAAACTTGTTAACATCATTATACTTATTAACAAGGATAAAAATCTTTTCATTATTTAGTTCCTCCTCTAATTTTAGATCACGTTATACGATTCCATATTTGAATATACAAAACGTCCAAAAAAATATAAAAAAATTTTTATAAATAAGTTAAATATCTCTTATTTTAGATTTAAACCATTTTAGACTATTTATTTTTTAGTTAAACAAAATCTAAAGCTATTCATCTATCTTGAATTTTTCATGAAAATGGGACATCTTGTTTGAATATAATATATAAATTATCCCATATCTAACGACATGGGATTTAGTTCAACTACATTTTTCTAATGGACTCTCAACACGCATTAATTATTTATAGGGTGTTAGATTGAACAAAAACTGCACTAACCAACCTATTTCCAAGTTTTCACCTGGTAAAGATCGAAACCTCGTCCATTATATGTTTCAGGATTATGATTTATTCTCATTATTGACACCATATAATCCCATTCTTCTGGTAAGTACTTTTCTGGATGCCTACTAAAGCAAGGATCATAGAAAATAGATTCATTGCTTGCTAGTGCAGGAATGGTGTATCCGTTATAAGTGATAACACTTTCTTTATAAATATGGATAGAAGCTTCATCATCCTGGTTATTAATGTCATTTGGTTTGAGATTGTAATCTTCTCCATCAACGTTTATAACAACATCTTGACCACGATGATTTTGCACTCCAATATCCCATCCATCCGTCGTTGCAGTTCCACGAAGTGCATTTACTGTAGATAGTGTTGTTGCCAATATCAAAACCATTGAAAGAGCTAATACAACATTTTTGATTTTCATTTTTTTTCACCTCCTTTGTCGTTGTGTTGTGTAAGTGACTTGTAAAGAGTCACATACTATTATTTATCCTCTTATTTAGTAATACAAAAAATAGATTTTATATTAACAAGAGGACGTTGTTTATTATAATTTTTATGATATATAAGTGTTATGATGAAAATCAAAATTGGTATTACTATACGGTTACGTAATTATTAAAAAAATATTGACGTGTTCCTATGAAAAGTAATATAGTATTTCTTATATTTTTTAGTTTTTATTTATATGTTTAATTAGCTAAAAATAGCGTTTAGAAGATGTTATATAAATAGTTTGCTATAAAAATAAAGAAAAAATAAAATTATAAAATATACAAATCACTATAATACAAGAAATATTAAATAACGGTGTGATTTATATACAACGTTAATGCAACGTTTTTAAAAATTAATGAAAGATCGTTTAATTGTTGAGTGGTTGTCTTTCAATTCATTTTTTGAATTTTATTAAGTTTCAACGACTAATTGAACAGACTAAATAGAAGATTTGAAAATTTTGATAGGAATTTTTATGAGACGATCTCAAAATAGAATGTTTTACAAATATTTTAAGACAAAATAATGAGTGTTGTCCATATTGGCTATTTTTTTAAAAGTTCTTTTACAATGTATTTATCATCGTCGTCTAAGACTTTTGTAATGATGATGGCCATTCCATAGGTGATCATCCCAACTGGTATGGCCATCCACATGGAAACATGGATGAAGTACAATACAATGGCTAAAATAGCCGCAGATATTGAAATTTTTATAATATCTACTATTAAAGAAGAATTTATTTTAAAAAGAGCTCTTGAAATTAAATAATTATTTAATATCAACACAAGCAAACCACTTAACAGTGTTGAGATGGTTGCACCGTAGTATGAAAATTTACTTATAAGTATCAAGTTCAACACGAAATTAAAAACTCCAGCTATTCCAGTTCTTTTAGTAACACCTACTTCATGATTTGTTGAATTTAAAAGAGAATCGGATATACCATTTACAAAGGTGAATACTATATTCCATATTAAAATCGGGAGAAGACTACCAACCATAACGTACTCTGGCTCAAATATTAAAGTTGCGATGTCATCTGCATAAAAACTTGTTCCAACACATATAGGTAGAGCAAGTGCTAGAAGATATTTCACTGATTTTTCATAAGTGATTTTTAGAATGTTGTCTGATTTTTTGTATAAGTTGGACATAAATGGGAAAACTGCGGTAGTATACATTGTGTATAACGTTATGAACACTGTTAAAATTCTGTAAGACGCACTATATATTCCTAAGGCGTAGTCCCCAGATATTGCACCTAACATTACTTGGTCTGTCATGAAGAAAATAGAGGTAAAAATGGATGTTATACCAAATGGAGTTGCTTTTTTCATTACTTCAAGCCAAAATTTAAAATCAAATCTTATTTTTATATTGTTGACCAATTTTTTAAGGGTTTTAACTAAATATATCGTCGTTAAAGTTATCGATGTTAGATAAGCTAAGGCAATGGAGGTTATTCCGAGATCCAATTTTACTGCAACTATTACAAAGGATAATAATAATGTACTGTTTATAATCGATCCAATGGCTTGATATTTCATTTTATGGAACGCTTGGAATATTCCATTAAATAAGCTGTTCATATTCATTATGGCAGTTTGAATACCGAATATTATAGAAATCAAGATAACTAAATTAGGGTAGTTCATTAGCTTTAATATTACAGAAGCACTTAGAACTGTAACTGAAGAGAGAAGAATTTTTAAAGGGATTATGTTCCCTAGATATACGTTTGCTACTTGTTTATTTCGTGAAACATCTCGAACAATATATATGTTCATTCCAAAATCCATGAAAATGGTTATAATTCCCATAGTTGCAATGGCAAAGTTGATCGTACCGTAGTCACCAACTCCAAGATAGTTTGCATATAACGTTGTCCAGAAGAATGCCATTATGCTTGTGGTGATTTGTGATATGGTTAATACACCAGTATTTTTAAATAAATCTCGTATTAAACTCATGGAGTATACCTTAACGATTTTTATGGACAGGAACGTTTTATTTGATTGATGTTCAAGTAAACGATATTGAACTTGGATGATATATTGTTTTCTTTATAGTTAAACTCCAAACTTTTGAAAATAATCAAAATTAAAATACTCAATAGATTTCATTTGTTTTGAAAATTAAGGGAGAAATAAAGAAATAAAATTGATGATTATTTTTAAACTTTTAGATTTAAACTATAATTTAAAAATTTATTGTTTAAGATTTATTTTTTTCAACTTAGAGAATTCGTGTATATTTTTCAATTTCAATTAATAAAAATATTTTATATAAAAAGGCGTTTAAATATTTATTTTAAAAATTAAATCGACCGTTTTATAAACTAATTTTTAAGATAAAGAATTAAAAAAAGATATATGATAAAGAATATACATGTTAAAATTAATAATAAATATCCAACGTTTAAATATTATTAAAATCGTACTTATATCCATGTCACGAAGAGATCGTATATTACACTACCGTTTTTTTAACTATATTAACTAACTTTAAATCATGATTTTTAACTTATAATCCCGTTTAATTCTACGGTCTCTTAGGTTGTGGGTGGATGTTGGGAACATGTATAATATGAGTAGAATAATAAAAGGACGAAAAATAAGGTTCTATCCTAACAAATAACAACAAAGGTTTTTTGAACTTTGTTTTAGCTATAGTAGAAGAGCTTGGGACTGGCTTGTAGGAGCAAAGAAAAATTATGAACTTTATTCAATGTCATTTTGTACTTTATTTTCGTCTAAAGCTTGTATAAGTCAAATTCATGGTCGGTTTATCACTGAACATAAGGATAAATTGGATAAAAAGGCTGATTCGAGAATAAAAAATCTTGTAGAACGTAAGTTCAAGAGAGTGATCAAAGATGAAACTAAAGGTTTTGTGAATTCAAGTTTGTAAAAGATATGAAAAAATCATACACTACTCATCAATCTGTGAAATTCAAAGATGGTCGTTTGATGTTACCTAAATGCGATCCTGTAAAATACAGAGGAAAATTGGGTAAATTGTTAGACTGTGATATAGCAGAATGTACAGTATCAAGAAAAAATAATAAATATTATGCATCCATTATTTTCAAGGATGTAACTATTACACCTAAACCTAAAACAGGTAAAATTATAGGTTTAGACTAGGGCGAAAAAATATTATTCGCTTCAAGTGAAGGTATAAAGTTCAGTCCTTCAATAAAGTTTGACCTAAACAACAATAAATGAGCTCAACAGAAAACTTTCTTTGAAAAAACTTCATTCTAAAAACTGGTATATTTGTTTCTCCATATAATACAAGCAAAGAGTGTTCAGTTTGTGGCTATATAAAACCTGATTTAGGTACTGGTATCCATGAATGGACTTGTCTTGAATGTGATAGTGAACATGATAGAGATATAAACGCAGATATCAATATTCTCAGAAAAGGTCGAGTTGATATTGGTTGGGAGTTAGGGACTAACTTCCTAAATTGAAAATCCCACTTCACGTGGGATAAGGAAATGAATTTACGACCTCCTTAGGCCATAGTAGTTTAATTAAGTGATTAGTAGGAAAAATATCATGATAGAAATTCAAGTTTTGATGTTTGATAAGGAAAAAAATAAAAAACCTTATTTTAAAAGTTTTTCAATCGAGAAAAGGAAAAAGATGAACATATTGGATGCTTTAAACTATATTAATAATAACTATAATGAAAATATAAGTTTTAGAAGTTCATGTAGATCAGGACAATGTGGGTCGTGTAGTTTAAAGGTTAACGATGAAGTTGAATTAGCCTGTAAAAGAGAAGTGAAAAATGAAGATGTTATAACTCCATTAGATTTTCCAGTGATAAAAGACTTGATCGTTGATAGATCTGAAGTTGATGAGAAAGTAGCCATTATGAAGCTATTTTTAGAGGATGAGAATTATTTAAAACAAAAAAATAACGAAAGATTATCTAAATCCATTGATGAAGATATAAACAATGAAGGAATTAAGGATAAGGAAGAAGATGGTGAAAATAAGAAATCTCCTTTGATTATACCAAGTGTTGATTGTGAAAATACGAAGAAGGTAAGAAGTTGTATAGAGTGTTACTCTTGTCTATCTGCTTGCCCTGTAATTAAGGAGAGTAGTGATTTTGCAGGTCCTTACTTCATGAGATATATATCCAAGTTTGATTTTGACCCAAGAGATAAAGGGGATAGAACAACCGAAAGTATTGCAAATGGTCTTTACGATTGTACAAGTTGTGGTAAATGTGGTCAGGTGTGTCCAAAGAACATAAACAGTTTCTCAGACGCAATAGAAAAATTAAGAACTTTAGCATATGAAAAAGATTTAGGACCTCTTGATTCTCATAAAACCATTAGGAGCAGTATAATGAAAACAGGAAGATCGGTTGAACCAGTAGAAGAGAGTTTTATTGATATAGTTAATAATGAAAATAAGAATTTTAAAAACAAAATAGCTATTTTCACAGGTTGCATGGTCGATTTTCGACTTCAAAAAGTTGGTTTTGCATTGATGGATGTTTTAAAAGCTAACGGTATTGAAGTTGATGTTCCTGAAGGACAGGTATGTTGTGGTTCCCCTCTACTTAGAACTGGGCAGACAGACCTTGTAGTTGATCTTGTAAGAAGGAACAAGAGAATTTTCTCTGATTATGACCTCGTGGTAACCTTATGTGCTGGATGTGGTGCGACACTTAAAAATGACTATCCTGAGTATGGTGTGGAGTTCAATGTTTTAGATGTTAGTGAACTTTTAGTGAATAATTTAAACACGGATGGTATGGAACCATTGGACTTGGTGGTCACATATCACGATCCATGTCATCTTAATAGGGGGCAGGGAATATCAAAACAACCAAGAGATATTTTAAACCAGATTAAAGGCATCGATTTTGTAGAGATGGAAAAATCAGATCAATGTTGTGGAGCGGGAGGAGGAGTTAAAGCTGGAAAACCAAAAATAGCCGAGGCTTTAGCTAAAAAAAAGGCTGACATGATTAAAAAAAGTGATGCTGATGTGGTGGTGACTATATGCCCGTTTTGTCAATATAACATCCAAGATGGTTTAGATAAAGAGGGTTTAAAGAGTGTTAAGGTGATGAATATATTGGAGCTTTTAAAGAAATCGTATGATTGAAAGGTGTTTTTCATGGATGGTGCAGTTTCTTCAGAGGAAATGGTTATAAAAAATGAAGACAACACGTTGATTGAAGTTGATGAAACCAAATCGGATGGAAAAAGTAAATCAAAAAATGAAACTAAATCTAAATCAAAAAATACTGAGATTGTAGACGCTGTTAAATTTGGCCAGAGTAATGTAGACATCTATGATGATATTTATGTTGTGTTTGTAGAGCCAGAATCATCAGGAAACGTAGGTTTTATAGCACGAGCTATGGCCAACTTTGGTTTGAAAAATTTGGTTCTTATAAATCCGCTTAAAATTGAAAAAGAAGCCTACTATTATTCTATGCACGCTAAGGATATTGTAAAAAATGCAGAAATATATGGTAGTCTTGATGAGTTCTTAACCTTTAAGAGAATTGATTTTTCCATTGGTTCAACAGGTAAACCTGGTGGCAGTTATAATCTCTCAAGAATAGCAATAAATCCAAAAGAATTAACTGAAATAATTGATTTTAATAATAAAATAGCTATTATATTTGGTAGAGAAGGGAATGGATTAAATAATAATGAAATTGAAAGATGTGATGTTATAGTTAGTATTCCTACAAATGAAATTTATCCAGTCATGAACGTATCTCACGCAGTGGCCATCATACTTTATGAACTGTTTAAAGATCAAAACAAATTTTCAGGTGTTGGACTAACAGAGGCAACTGTTATAGAAAGGCAACATTTGGTTTCAGATTTGGAAGAGATTATAAAAAATTTAAACCTTCCAAAACATAAACAGAAAACAAATTTAAAAACATTTAAAAATATTGTTAATAGAGCCTTTATCACTGGACGTGAAGCACACACCTTAAAAGGTCTTTTTAGGAAAATAAAAATCAAACTTTTAAAAAAAACTTAATCATAGTGATAATGGTAATGTTTATCAATTATTAATCCAATTGTTTCTTATAAAAATTATCTATAGTGTATTAAATAACGTTTGTAAGTAATAAAATTTTTAATAATTTATTACAAATATTAAATTTTTAATTAAAGAAATTATAATTAATATTTTTAAAAATAAAAGTATTTTAACAGTTATTTTAATAAT
>JAITEE010000078.1 GCA_031282205.1 Candidatus Methanovirga aequatorialis
TGATTTTATATACTGATAATTTTTCATGAACATTGTATTCAAGAAAATCTATCTAAATAAATTCTATGATTACCTGAAAATTCATTTTTAAAATCTTACTAAATTAAGTTGTCTTGACAATAGTGTATAGTTTAATTTAAAAATTAAATATCTGTTTCTACTGTAACTATAATAAAACAATAATACCATTAATTCATTAACCATTTTAACTTAATCAATAATATAGTGTTTTACCAAAGTTTTTAACATTTAATATAAATATAAAAACTATCATGAAGAATTAAATGTTATTTTAAAAGAATTTAAAAGATTTTATAAAAATAGTTATGATACAGTCCTTTTAAAGAAACCCCAATTTACCAATGGTTATTGTTTAAATTTGATTCTAAAACTTTTTCAATAGTTAACTCTGAAAAAATTAAATCATCCAGAGTTGATAAAAATGTCCCTAAAGAATCTGAGCTAATAGTGAAATCAACAATGTTACCTTCAATTGAAGAGAGTAAAAATCCTTCATTATCCACTTCAAGAGATTTAAAAACTATTTCTGCCTTTTTTTCTTCCTTATAATCCATTTGAATTTCAGCCCTAATCTTCATACTATCAAAATCAGCGTCAATCATTTTTTATTCATATTTACTATATAACTTATTGTTAGACAAAGCAACGTATTATTAAGTAAAGTAGCGTACTCTAATAGAGTCTTCATATATTAAATCAATAATTTTAAACCATACGTTAACAATAGCTTTTATTTAGTTTTTATCACACAGGTAATTGCAAATCCACACAATCTTCTTAAGATCCATAAACCAATGAGAAAAAATCACGATAATTCTATATTTTCGTTATTTTACAATTAGAACAAACTTTTAAAAAAAAATATGTTTACTCCAAAAAATAAGCAACTGTTATTTAAATAATTATTTATTTTTCGGTTAAAAACGTACCCTGTGTTAACAAGTTAATGAAGTACCCTAATTAAACTCCAATATGTTTATATAGTATAATCTTCATATAAAGATTTAGATTTTGGTTTAATAATATACTTTATGAAGAAAGTATTACTATCAGTGTTACTATCTCTTTTTTATTTTATATAGTTTAGTACAAGAACTGGTTAAATGAGTTCATGAACGTAAGTTTCATGTTAAGGGAAACACTATAATTTTTCAGGAAAAATTAATTCAATACGTTACCTTAAAAATTCATCGATATAAAATTTTGAAGTTTAATAATTGAGTTGTTGGTAACTTGCAACCTTACGTTGTTATCCAAAATCTGTTGATCAAGTAAAGATTTGTGCCTTAGCAATTGAATTTATGAATGGGGGAAGATTATGAATAAAAAAATATTGGTGTGTATTGTTGGTATTATAACAATAATTGGAATAGTAGCAGTTATTTTAGGTGGAAATGAAGTAAAAAGAAGTCCTGATGAGTTGGTGGTTGCAGTAGGAACCCATGGAGGAGAACCTGAAACTGGTTTTGATCCAATACTTGGTTGGAACTACTATGGTGAACCATTAATACAAAGTACCTTGTTTAAGAGAGACAATCAAATGAACCTCAACAACGATTTAGCCACAGATTATACCATAAATACAGATGGGTTAACATATCAAGTGACAATTAGGGACGATGTAAAATTTAGTGATAATTCAAGTTTAACGGCCAAAGATGTTGCATTTACATACAATAAGTTAAAAGAAGTAGGAACATCCGATATGGATTTAAATAGTATGAACTCTTCAAAGGCTATAAATGATAGTGTCATTGAATTTAAATTAAATAATCCTGATTCCACATTTATTAATAAGCTGTGTTACATTGGAATTGTCCCAGAAACAAAATATAACAATCAAACCTATGGAAAAGAGCCTATTGGTTCAGGACCTTATAAATTGGTTCAATGGGACAAAGGACAACAAGCCATATTTAAATTAAATGATAATTATTACAATAAAAAGCCAGAATTTAAAAAATTAACCATGATATTCTTAAAAGATGACGCTGCATTTGCTTCTGCTAAGAAAGGAGAGGTGGACATTGCTGAAGTACCATTATCCTTTACAAAAGAAGAAGTAAACAATATGACAATGACAATATTACATTCAATCGATACAAGAGGAATATCTTTACCTTACATTCCAGATAACGGGACAAAAACTTCAGAAGGTCACCCATTAGGAAACAATGTAACCTCAGATATTGCAATTAGAAAGGCGTTGAACTATGGAATAAGTAGACAAGCACTTATAGATGGACCATTAAATGGACATGGTTTAAAATCATTTGATGGAGTACCCTCTACGCTACCATGGTACAATCCAGATGCAACAGTTGAAGATGGTAAAATCGATGAGGCTAAACAAATCCTTGAAGATGGTGGTTGGAAAGCTGGAAGTGATGGAATAAGAGAAAAAAATGGTTTAAAAGCATCATTTGAGCTTTATTATCCCTCAAATGATCAGGATAGACAGACCTTAGCTGTCAGTGTATCAGAAGAAGCTAAAAAATTAGGTGTTGAAATAAAACCTGTTGGTAAAAGTTGGGATGATATTGAAAACTTTAAAAATTCCCAAACTGTTCTCTGGGGATTTGGTGGAGTAGATCCAACCGTTATCTCTAAACTTTACAGTAGTAAATTAATTGGGCATATTTACGATAATCCATCAGGATACAACAACTCCAGAGTAGATAATTACATTCAATCAGCGATCAACAATTTAGATATCAATAAATCCTACGATGATTGGAGAAAAGTCTCTTGGGATGGTAGTGCTGGAATCTCACCTAAAGGTGATGCGGTGTGGTTATGGTTAGTGGCCATGGACTATTCTTACTTCGTTGATAATAGCTTAAATATCTCCATTGAAACCGTCACATTACAACCTCATGGTGGAGATATTTTCGGGAACATATACGATTGGAAAAGACTACGACAATCGTAGATAAAGAAAAAGTACTTTTTTATAAATTTTCTTTTTTTTGTAACTTAGATACCACATCATAATTCAATTTTTAATTTTAATAAAAAATTAACTCATTCAAATATTATCTAAAGTTAATATATAGATATTATTATAGCTTTAATTTCAATTTAAATCTATTTTATAAGTTTAATCTAAGTTTAAAAATGGACATAATAGAAAATCGAAGTGAATAAAAAAATTAATTTTACTAAAATAAGGTGAATTTTTGATGAACTATAAAAAGATATTTAAATTCTTAGGATTTAAATTTGGAACCTTAATAATCTTGTTGATCGCTGTTTCGACTATTAGCTTTATATTGGTTGAAATCAGCCCTATTGACCCTGTTAGGACGTATATTGGTGAAATGAGTGTTAGTCAGGAAAAATTGACTAATTTAAATGAATATTGGGGTGTCGATCAACCACTACATGTAAAAGTTGTCAACTGGCTTGGAAATTTAGCGAATGGAAACTTGGGAACTTCCTTAATATATAGAACCCCAGTCACCGAAGTTATAGGTGAAAGATTTTCGGCATCCTTTATGTTGATGTTTACATCATGGTTACTTTCTGGAATTTTAGGATTCTTTTTAGGTGTGTTGGCAGGTTTTAAAAGAGGATCATGGATTGATAAAGGAGTTAAAATCTATTCATACATCATATACTCAACACCAGTATTTTGGATCGCTTTAATTTTATTAATGATCTTTTCCGTTCAGTTAGGATGGTTTCCTACAGGACTTGCAGTACCAATAGGTAAAACAGCTGGAAATGTCACCTTCGTGGAATGGTTACATAGATTAATTCTTCCTGCATTCACACTGAGTATAACTGGAATAGCTCAAATAGCATTATTTACAAGAAGCAAATTGGTGGAAGTTTCCTCATTGGATTATTTCTTTTTTGCTAAGGCAAGAGGTGAAAAGGGTTGGTCTTTAATTAAAAGACATGGAATCAGAAATATTCTTCTTCCAGCTGTCACACTCCAATTTTTATCGTTTAGTGAATTGTTTGGTGGAACTATTCTCGTTGAACAAGTTTTCTCATATCCTGGAATAGGTCAAGCAGCTGTAACTGCAGGATTACAATCAGACATTCCTCTTCTACTTGGAATAGTATTAATAAGTACAATATTTGTCTTCTGTGGTAATTCAATGGCTGATTTAATTTATAAATTTGTTGATCCAAGAATTAGGGAGAGTGAAGCTAATGAGTTTTGATAAAGAAAGATTTAAAAGTCCATACTCATTTTTATTTGGTAGTATGAACCTAAGGACAAAGACTTTATTAATAATATCCTTGGTAGGGTTAATATTATTTGCCATCGTAGTTAACAGTCTCTTCATAAACGTGGATAACATTACAACCAACTTTTCTATAAAAAATTCTCAACCTTCTCTTCAACATCCCTTTGGTACCGATTGGATGGGTCGTGATATGTTTATTAGAACCATGAAAGGACTAGGTTTAAGTGTAATTATTGGTGCAATGGCCTCCATACTGAGTACAATGATCGCCATATTCCTAGCTTTATCCTCCACCTTAGGAAAATATTTTGATCATTGCGTAAGTGGCGTGACCAATTTATTTTTATCGATTCCGCATATTCTTTTAATAATATTGATTTCAATAAGTTTGGGTGGAGGAATTATTGGTGTTGTGGTGGGAGTGTCGCTAACTCATTGGATTCCATTAACAAGGGTTTTAAGAGCTGAAATTAAGCAGATTAACACTTCAACTTATGTTAAACTCTCAAAAAATTTTGGAAGAACGAAATGGTGGATCGCTAAAAATCATCTATTGCCTTTACTAATTCCTCAAATTGTCCTTGGTACAATACTAATCTTTCCTCATGCAATCATGCACGAAGCAAGCGTAACTTTCTTAGGTTTTGGTTTATCTCCACATGAACCTGCAATTGGCATAATTTTATCAGAATCAATGAAGTATTTGTCCAATGGAGCTTGGTGGTTAGCATTTTTCCCAGGACTCTCACTACTGATAATAGTTCTTTTATTTGATCTTATTGGAGACAACTTACAAAGACTATTAGATCCAACACAGGCCAACGAATAGGAAAGTTAATATTTAATATGAAAATATGATTTACTTCAAAGAAAATTAGTGAGGAGAAGAGTTATGTCCAAAAATAGGAATAACAGTGATGATGATATAATTGAAGTTCCTAAAACATTGTTAAACGTGTCCAACATATCTATTTCATTTTTCCAATATACCCAAGGTTTAAGAAAAACCGTTTTAAATGTTGTTGAAGACCTAGACTTAGATGTTCATGAAGGTGAAATAGTGGCCATTTTAGGTTCAAGTGGTTCTGGAAAAAGTCTATTGGCTCATGCTATTTTAGGAATACTGCCTGGAAATTCTTTACTTAAAGGTGAAATGATCTACGATGGAAAAATTTTAGATCAAAAATTAAAAGAAGAATTAAGAGGAGATGAAATATCTTTAATCCCTCAGTCAGTTGATTCTTTAGATCCATTAATGAAGGTGGGTGGACAAGTAATTGGAGATATTGAAGATGAAAAAGAAAGAGAAGAAAAAAGAAAAGAGATGATAAAGATCTTTAAAAATTACGATCTAAGAGAAGACGTGATCGATCTATATCCCTTTCAACTTTCTGGAGGAATGGCGAGAAGAGTACTATTTTCCACATCCATGATAAATGATCCCAAATTAATTATCGCCGATGAACCAACACCAGGCTTAGATGAAAAATCCCTCGAAGAAACATTAAATTATTTGAAAATAATGGCCAACGAGGGAAAAGGAGTAATATTAATAACCCACGATATTCAAGCAGCTGTAAAGGTTTCTGATAAAATAGCTATTTTCTATTCAGGATACGTCATAGAGATAAATGAAACTAAAAACTTTAGTGGAAATGGAGATAAACTTCTTCACCCTTATACAAGAGCGTTATACAAGGCACTACCTCAAAACGGTTTTCAGTTATTTGAAGGTACTCAACCGATGAATATAGATATACAAGATAAATGCATATATTACGATAGATGCAGTCAGTCTGTTGAGAAATGTGGGCACTCCAATCCAGATTTAGTGGAAGTTGATGATGGGATAAAAATAAGATGTCATGTAGTAAGAAAGATATAAAAAATCGTCATGATACTAATTCATGAGGGATGGTTATGGTAGAGCTAAAGGCAAACAAGATTGGTTTTAGATATGGTGGAACTAAAAAATGGATTTTAAAAAATCTCAGTATCTCATTAAAGGATAATCAAGTTAAAGGCTTAATAGGTGAAAGTGGAGGTGGAAAATCAACACTTTGTAAAATATTAGCTGGATATGAAGGTAACTTTGAAGGAGAACTTAAAATTGATAAATTGAACACGAACGATTCCAAATTTAATCAAGTTCAACTAATATTCCAACATCCAGAAAGAACCATGAACCCAAAATGGAAAATGAAACAAAGCCTTGATGAGTCATGGGAAGTCAGTGATGATATTTTAGAAAAATTTGGGATCAAAAAAAGTTGGCTGAATAGATGGCCCAATGAACTTTCTGGTGGAGAACTACAAAGGTTTTCAATCATCAGAGCATTGAATCCAAAAACAAAATTTCTAATCGCCGATGAAATAACCACCATGTTAGATGCAGTCACTCAAGTACAGATTTGGAAACTTCTTTTATCAATGGCCAAAGAAAGAAAAATCGGAATTTTAGTCGTTAGTCATGATAAAGAGTTAGTAAATGAAATATGTGATGAAGTAGTCTATTTAGATGACATAAATCATGACATCAAATATAATTTATAGCTAAACATATAATTCATAAAATATTTATACTACTTCAAAATAAATATTATAAATTAAAAAAGATTTTTTCTTATTTTATATTCATCGCTGAAAAGTTTATCAATTTATAAAACATCAATTATTATCCAATATAATCTATTTAAATTTAATTTAAAGAATTTTATAAGAAATAATTAAGTTAATAACTGATAAACATTAGAATTATCACATAATGGAGATGTTAATTAAACATATATTCTTCATATCAATTATATTTAACTTGATTATTAATTAAAATTATAAAAGAAAGAATAGTTATATATTAAAAACAAGTATTAACACGAATATGGAAATACAATAAATATTATCGTGATATCATGAAAAAATCAAGATTAAGTTTATTCAAAAGCACATCAATGCTAATATCAATGTTAGGGATTTTCATGATCGTTACAACACTTGGTGTTGCAGTATATATTGGTATCTGTATAGTGTCCGATAGTATAACGTCAAATATTGAACATGGAAGTCAATCCGATAAACTTTCATCTTTAAAATCAAATTACACTACTTTAACCAACATGTTTAACGATAAAAAAGAAAGATCTTACAATTCAAATGGCGTATCCTTAGATACAAATTATGTAAATGCAGCGTCAGCTATTAACGTTGCTAAATCAGCACTTGACAACGTCAATAGTGCAATATATTCTAACAAACCAAATTCAGAAATAGATAAAGAGATGAAAACTGCCGAAGAAAAATTGCAAATAGCTTATGATTTTGTCAATAAGCTATAACACTCTTTTTAACTAAAAATAGTAGGGTAGTGCTATTTTAATATCTTAAATATTCAATCTATAGTTGCTATCAATTTAAATTGATAGTCGTGATCAATTAAATTATGTCTAGTGTGCTATAAAAATAGACTGATTTAGCCATCATATCTCAGGTATGACCAAAAAATCAGCTAATAAAAGTAGATAAAAGAAACAAGTGATAGAATTATAATGAAGTATAATCTCCAATTATTTGTTTACAGAATGGCAGATCATTGTATAAAAAAAGTATTTATTATAGTCCTTAACAAAAATATTTTAAGTAATATATTTTAGTAGTTTATTTTTTGATAGAGTGGGTGAATTAGCATAAAAATGGAAATACTTTCCAAATTCTCCGATTAAAAATGTT
>JAITEE010000128.1 GCA_031282205.1 Candidatus Methanovirga aequatorialis
CTATCAGAAAGATGATTTTTAATTTTCTTTTGAACCATGTTGACCATAATACAAACTCCATATACTAATTAAATATATGAAAAGTATTACTTATAAACTTTTTGATAAGGACTATAATATAACAAATTCTACTTTCAAAAACAATCAAGGAACTTTTGGTAGTGGATTACTAATTCAAGGATCACTATATGACGTTAAACCTGAAAACTCAAAAGTTACTATTAATGATTCCATTTTCCAGAACAATGAAGGAAGTCAAAGTGGAGTTGGATTAACATGCATGTGTGCAGATGTTTCTGTTGAAAATAGTAAATTTCATGATAATAAAATAGATGAAATATATGATATTTATAAATTTTCTAATGGAGCTGGAGTGTACTCGACTTATTCTAACTTGAATATTAAAAATTCTGAATTCAAAAATAACAGTGGTTTGTATGGTTCTGGGTTATGTAACGACAATGGAGCCAATACGACTATTGAAGATTGTAATTTTACGGATAATGTTGCAAGAGGATATGGTGCAGGTATCGTAGTACAAAACGGAAGTTTGGATGTTAAGAATACTAATTTTGTGAATAATTCTGCTAATATGGATGTCAGTATTGATGATAACAATGGTGGAGGGATATATTTGTTTAATGGTAGGATCAATGTTGATAATTCTACTTTTAGAGGTAATCGTGCTAATCATGGTGCTGGTCTGGATAGTAGGTTTGCTAGTGTGAATATTAGAAATTCGTTGTTTGATGGTAATAGTGCAGTCTATGGTGGTGGGTTGTATACTCGTGAGGGTAATATAACTTTGTTAAATTCTGAGTTGTCTGATAATGATGTTAGTATGAATGGTGGTGGGGTTTATAATCTTAATGGTTCTGCTGTTGTTGATGGTTGTAATGTTACAGGTAATACTGCTACTGATAATGGTGGTGGTTTGGATACGAGATATGGTAATTATACTATAAAGAATTCTTTGATTGGTTCTAATAGTGGTAGAGATGGTGGTGGTGTGTATGTTCATTTTGGTAATATGAATATGGCATCTTCAACTGTTTCAGGTAATAATGGTGAGTATGGTGCTGGTCTATGTTGTGAAGATGGAGATATGGATTTAACAGATACTAATATATCTGGTAATGTTGCCTCACTTAATGCTGGCGGAGCCTATAACATCAATGGAAAAGTTAATGTTAATGGTTGTAATGTTACGGATAATACTGCTACTGCTGGTAATGGTGGTGGTTTGGATACAAGATATGGTAGTTCTACTGTGACTAATTCAAGATTCATTAATAACAAAGCATACAAAGGTGGTGGTGTGTACGTTCACTTTGGTAACGTACTTGTTCAGAATGTTTTATTTGAAGATAATGGTGCAGTTGAGGGTGGTGCTGTTCATAGTGATGCTATTTGTAATGTGACTGGGTCTAAATTCACTAATAATAATGCAGATGAGGGTGGTGCCGTGTTTAATGATGGTATGGTTTCGATTGATGATTCTTCGTTTGAGGATAATTCTGCAGGTTCTGGTGGAGGTGTCTACAACACCAACAAAATGAATATCTCCAACACGCTATTAAATGGTAACTTTGTATCTTTTAGAGGTGGAGCAATCTACAATGATCATGGTGATCTGAATATAAAGAGTGGCACATTGACTAACAACTCCATATTGAATGGTAACACTGCTGATAATGGTGGAGCAATATTCAATGGTGAGGGAAATTTAAATATCACAGACTCATCATTTGAAAATAATAATGCCAAACCTGGTGAGGGGAATCCTGGACAGCATGGATGTGGAGGAGCCATAGACAACTTTAAAGGAAGTTTAATAGTGGATAGTAGTACATTCACTAACAATCATGCGAGTTTTGGTGGAGCGATCAACAGTTACTACGCATACTTAAAGTTGGTAGATTGTCAAATAACAAACAACATAGCAGATTTTAATGGTGGAGGTATTTGTTCAAATGCTGGTACACAAGATATAGACAGCCAAACAACGAGTAAATTTGCTAATAATAATCCAAATAACATGTTCCACTTCCCTGGATAGGATTATTAATTTTGACTTGTAAACAATATTTTTTTTCTTTATATTCTTCTTTTCTTTATTTACTATCTATATGAAATAGTATTATATTGTAACCAACGGTTGCACAATAAAAAACTGATTTGAGTATCTATAAATATTTAAATTAAAAAGGATTGTGGGCATGAAGTTAAGTTCACAAGTTTTAAATATTACTATGGAATGGAATAAAATACTAAACACAGTCAACTTTTCCAAAGATCTAGTATCCAAATATTTTATAGTGATAATTGAGACTGTAAAATTTTGTGGAGTTTTCTCAATTTTTGATATTTTCTTTATAAGTAAGTGTTGATTTTTAAAAAACTCCAACTTTTTTTACATCCTAAATCAATGAATAATTTAAAAATTTTCAATAGGAAATTAGGGAAATTTAAATGTTTAATGTTAGAAAAAACTAACTTTTTCTAAAGGTTTGTACATTTACTTCATTATTTTTTCCTTTTAAGGCTTTATTGAGTTCATAATGAAAGTTTTTGATTAATTTGAAGCTTTTTAATTCATTTTTGTTATAACCGATTAAAATTAGTTGAGTTGTAATCTGGAATTTAATCGGAACGTTTATATATAATTTGTGATAATAGTAATAGAACATCACGACAAAATTTAAGGAGGTGGATAAAATGGGTCATGAAGGACATAATATTTTTGAGTGTGACTGTGGTTGTAATCATCGTCATTGTTTGGATTGTGACGAATGCTTATAGTTAAATAGTAACACTATTTTTTTTTGATTAAAGATTTTGGAATTTTATCATATATTTTTATTTGATACGTTGAATTTATTTTTTTGTGTTTATTCCATTCTCAAGCTGTTCAATCCAGTTGAGAATGACTAATAAATAATATAAATTGGTTTTGTATGAAGCCTAAGCAATTAGTATTAGTTTTACTATTACTATCTTGCTGTATAAGCACGATGGCTTATTCATCAGCATTAATGAATTTGGATGGTAAACAATTCGATAATGGAATAAGTACAGTAAGTGAAAGCAGCAAGCTAACAAATGAAGTATATGAGCGTTATGATCAAATTAAATCTATTTATAAAACTGATGGTTATTATAACAAGTCTTTTATAGATAGTGAAACTACAAATGTTCCTGATAGGAAGAATTATCAGAATAATAATGATAATTATGAAGATGAGTACTACAGCTATTATGCTTACCCTTCGAGCTACTTAGATAGTGGTTACGCTTATCGTTCTTACAAGGTGACCGTTTTAAAAAGTATTTTCAACGTTGCCCAATTTAATCCTAAAGGAACTTTTGAAGGGGAATGGACCCGTTATAATGACGACTGTGATTTCAGTGCTCTCACTGGTTATCATAAAGATACTTTTCTGTGTGATGGGGATTTAAGTAGTTATATCGTAAGTATAGAATAGAGGCTTCTGTTTTATTAAATGTTTTTAATAGAACGGTAAAGTATAATGACTAGGTCATGATTTTTGAGTATGGATTGTAAAAAGTAGTATGTAGTACTATTTCACAAAACAACGTCTATGACACTATTTCATAAGGCGTCCACTACTGTATATCAAATATTTGATTGTCATGGTACAGTGATCATGATCTCCACTCTTTTCTTTTTTTTTTAGTTGGTCTCACGATTCAATTTTGGTTCTCATTAAAAGAGCGTCTCATAATTATTTTATTCAATTTTAAATTGTTTGTTGAACTTGTTAAAATAGAAAATTTTTAATCTATTGTGAAGGTGTTGACGGATGAATTTAGGAAAGTTTACTTTTCGTTTTCAAATTTGTTTTTCGTTCTTAAATTTGTTTTCCGTTCCTTAAATCATATTCGACAATAAAATGGACACCAAATTTTTTTAAAGTTAAATAATATCTAAACTTAAAAAATTTGCTTTTACAAATCACTAAAATTAACGATAATAAAAATATTGAGTTCTTTTAATTATAAAACAAACGAGTATTAAATTGTTAAATAAACTCATTAGATTATTAAATAAAAAAAATAATTTAATAAATAATTAATCTTTAAAAATGAAATTATTTTAAAACAATAATAAAAATTAAATAACTAATATAAATGGTGTGAAAATGTCTTTTAAACTTAAAATCGGAACTGAGATAACAAATGAAGAATTAAATAACTTTAATACAACCATAAAAGGCTTATTGAACTCAAAAAATATCTCATCAGAGTCTGTTGTTACTAAAAAAAATGGCGATATAGTTGTTGAGGATGAAGTAATTAATAATGGAGATGAAATTCAGTTAATTAGAATTATATACGGTGGTTAGTTTTTTAGCGAAAAAATCTTCGATTTATTTTAAATTTGCTTTTCATTTGTTCATAAAATGGACTTAGAAAGATTTATTTTCGTTTTCGGACTTTTATTTTATGAAAAAAATTTAGAAGAGCTTTAGTTCTTTGTTTGTTGTCGAATACAACTTAGAGGAGTTTAGGAAAACTTGTTTTCCGTTTGTTATCAGAGATAATTTGGCAAATTTTCAATTTGCTAACAAGACAAAATCAAAGATTTTGTCATGCTTAGGAAAGTTTACTTTTCATTCTCAAATTTACTTTTTGTTCTTAAATTTATTTCTCGTTTTTAAGGTTTTGGCTATTTTTGGTCAAGTCTTTTTTTTCCCAAAATGAAATTTAAAAGATCTTTGATTGTTTGTTTTAAAGGCTTGAATGTGATTATTATGAGGGTTTATTATGAATGTGGGTCCTGTTTTCTTCGTCAAGTTCATGAAGCAATGGACTTAGCTACCGAAGATGACGAGTTCAAAATAGATTTAATGGAATCAATTTTTGATTATATTTCTAAGGCGTATAAAAAAGGGGCATCGTCAAATAGGATAGGAACTGATATTCATCGAATAATTAAAGAGAAAACAGGGTGTAATGATCCTTACTACAATGAAAAGATAGCTGGGAATAAAATAGCTAATAATCTAATTCCAAAAGCTAAAAAAATTATAGAAGAAAATGAAACTTTAGAAAACTATATTAAAATAGCCATCATTGGAAATCTTTTGGATTCTGGAGCATTAGGCTTAGGAATTGACCTTGAAAAATTAATGATCACTCAATTCAACAAGAAATTATCGATTAATCAGATTGATGACTTAAAAAAGGTATTGTTAAGAAATAATAAACTTCTATATTTAGCGGATAACGTTGGAGAGATAGTTTTTGATAAATTTTTAATTGAGAAGTTAATTGATGACTATGATTTAAATATTACTCTTGCGGTTAAGGATGAACCCATACTAAATGATGCCTGCGTTGAAGACGCCATGGCTATTGGACTAGATAAAATCACGGATCTCGTCACCATCGGAACAAATTCTGTAGGAATCGTTTATGAAGATTTATCAAAGACCTTCCTTGATATTTTTAATGGTCATGATCTTATCATCTCTAAGGGACTTGGAAATTATGAAGGTTTAACTGAACTGAGTATCCATGATAAGGATGTGTTTTGTCTTTTATGTGCTAAATGTACTGCAATAGCTAAGGATATTGGGGTTAAAAATAGAGACATGGTTTTACTTAAACTATTTTCTAAAGAAGAATAAATTTACTTAAGATTCAATTTGAACTAAAAAATCGTTGAATGAATTAACAAGCATAGGAGATTATATGAGTGAAAGATTTGAAATAAAATTTCATGACGGTCCTGGAAGATTTGGAAAGCTTTTAAACCTTGAAACACCAAATATAATGGGTAAAAAAGAGCATAAAATAGCTCCATATATTGAAACACCTTATGATATCCAAAGAGAAATAGCTATTTGGTCTGTAGAAAAAACAATGACTAAAGCTAAAGAATACATTAATTCAATGGAAATAGCTGTTGTTCAAGGTGCCAAATATGTTGATTTAAGAGTAAAAACAGCGAAAGAACTTGAAAAAGTAGGGTATAACGGTTTTTTAATAGCCAACGGTGATAGTTTAATATTACATCCAAGGGACCTTGTTGATTTATTGGTCTCTCTTCGTGAAAACTTAAACCCTAATAGCTATTTAATCTTTCCATTTGCTGAACCAACCTTCATTCCACTTTTATCCTATATTGGGATTGATTTATTTTTAAAAGGCTCTGGAGAATATTATAGCTATTTAAATGTTCTTTTAACTCCAACTAAAAACTATGACTTAAATAGGTACGATTTGTTTGAAATAGGTCAAAACGATCTACTAGAAGAGAACAATAAAAATATAGAATTTGTATTAAAAGAAGTTAGGGAGCATATGAAGAATGGAACACTTAGAAATCTTGTGGAGGAACGTTCACTCACGAGTCCTCAGAATATGACTGCATTAAAACTTCTTGATAAAAACCATCAAGTCTACCTCCAAAAATATACTCGGTTGTATTGATCGTTATAAACTTTTTAATTCATTAACAACTTCATTTACAACATCCATTGTTTTATTTCTACCTCCTAAGTCAGGAGTGGCTATTTTTTTCTTTTTTAAAACGTTTTCAACCGCTTTTCTTACTTGATTGGAGTAATATTTTTCATTTAAAAAATCTAACATCATTCCCGAGGAGAGTATCATGGCCATTGGATTTGAAACGTTTTTCCCAGCAATATCTGGTGCGGAACCATGTACTGGTTCAAATAATCCATGTTTATCTCCAATGTTTCCTGATGGAGTAATTCCCAAACCCCCTACAAGTCCTGCAGCTTCATCGGATAGAATATCCCCAAAAAGATTTGTGGTCACGATATAGTCGAAATATTCTGGTTTTTGAATAAGGTACATTGCCATTGTGTCCACGTAGTAATCTTCGACTTTTATATTTGGGTAGTTTTTAGCTATTTTATAGAACGATTCTTTAAAGATTCCATCCGTCTTTTTTAATACATTTGCTTTGTGAACACATGTAACCTTATCTCTTTTATTTTCAGTTGCCTGTTTGAATGTAAAGTCAATGATTTTTTTGCTTGCTTTTTTACTAACCACTCTATGAGCTATTGCAGTTTTTTCATCCGCACTACAATATTCAATTTCAGAGTACAACCCTTCGGTGTTTTCACGAACTATGTAGAAGTTTAACTTAGGATACAGGCAGTTGATTCCTACAAACGATTTTACAGGTCTTAAGTTTGCATAAACATCTAAGTTTTTTCTTAAAGCGATGATAGGACTTTTTTCATTAGCAACTGTGGTTATTGCTCCAAATAGTGTAGCATCACTTTTTTTCGCTGATTTAATTGTCTCTTCTGGAATTGTTGTTCCATTTTTTTTTAAACAATCACATCCCGCCTCCATTTCAATGAAATCAAGATTTAAATCCAACGATTTTAAGATGGCTATTGTTCCTTTCATGACTTCAGGTCCTATTCCATCTCCACCAACTGTTGTAATTTTATACATTGTCATTCTCTGCACTGAATTTCTGTCATGAAAAATTTAAAAATTTCTTTTTTTTTGGATTATGAGTCGTGGCTAAAAATCAAATTTTTAAAGATTTTGCTAAATTTAATTCCAATATTTACTCTTTAAATATGCTGCCTTTAGACAATTTTTTGTTTTTAAGGGTTTATTTTATTCTAGAGAGAGAGAGAGAGAGAGAGAGAGAGAGCAAATGATTCATTTTAAGGATGTTTTAAATAAGCTGTAATACGAAAATAAAAACGTAATGTTTAAATACTGTTAAAATAATACCTTATAGTGAACTCATAAGGAGATTAATAGAAATTCATGATTATTGTTATTATTTCAGAATTTTTAAATTTTTTTAATTATCATTAGTTCGTAAAGTATATTTTGTATATTTGTTTTTAAGTGTTTTTTGGTTTTATACTTTGGTGGTTTTATTCTTTTTTTATTAATTGGTCTTCGGGTTCTATTTGAATTTGTTTGGTTTTATGTTTTTGGGTTTGTAATTTGTGATTTTCAGGGTTTTTATCTGTATTCAAAATACAAATATGATTTCTACAAGGCCTAAAAATGAAGTTAATAGAAATTCTCATGACACACTAAAATATCGAAATAATTAAATTGTCATGACACTATGGGTCAATAGGAGTTGCTATGATGGATAAACGTATTAAAATAGTAGGATGTATATTAATTATATTCTTTATATCCTCTATTGCTTTTGGTGCTGTTAAAGGTGCTTTGGATGTGAAACGTGGTAAATTAATTGTTGATGAAATGCAAATGTGGGAGAAAACTTATGGTTTAAATGAAACTTACAGTGTACATCTTCGAGTTCGTAATCTTGAAAATATAAATTATTTAAGAATGCAAACCACTTATTTTGATAATAATGGTAATATTTTAATTGATAATCCAAAAGCTTATGAGAGTACAGAAACACGGGGATCTTCTTTCCCTTTTTATGTTAGTGAAAATATAGGTTATCGTAATGTAGGTAATATTTCACCTGTCTCTGTAACTGTTAACTTCTATGATAAACCTAATACTGTTAAAAGTAGTGATAAGATATATGAGACTAGTTTTTATTTTTATACTGAAGTAGTTCAATAAGTATGTGATTATATGATGATTAATAGATATATAAAACAGTTAACTGATAAACGTATTGGTTACATATTTATGAGTTGTGCTTTAATTTTAATTTTAATAAACTTAATTTTCCATTATTTTAGTTACTATGTACGTTATGATGAGATTTACACTTTAACCTTAATTAAAGATACTGTACCTAATATTATTCATCAATGTAGTTTGGATGTTCATCCCCCATTACATTACTTAATTGTAAAAGCTTTCGTTAGTACTGGTCATTTATTACATTTACCTTTAACAGACAAGTTTCTTGGTGATATTAGTTCAACGGTACCATATTTATTGTTATTAGTATTTAGTTATAAGTTTTTATGTAAAGATATTGGAGTTTTAGGAGCTGGTTTATTCAGTTTTTGTATGATTAGTATGCCTCAAATGTTGTTATATGCTACTGATGTGCGTATGTATTCTTGGGGAATGTTATTCGCTGTTTTAAGTTTCTATACTGCTTATAAGATTACTTTAAATAATAATAAAATTTATTATTTCTTCATTGGATTTTTTACTGTTTTAAGTTTATACACACAGTATTATGTTGGTATCACAGTTTTCTCTATCTACTTGCTTTTATTTGGTTATTTAAGTCTTTATAATAATTGGATTAAAATTAAAAGAATTATTTTAACAGGAATTATATCTTTTGGTACTTTCGGTTTTTGGATTCCTTCATTGATTAGTCAAGTAAAATATGTTAGTAGTAGTTTTTGGATTGCTGAAACTACAACTGATATATTATATAATTTTGTTTTATATTTTTTAAGTGCTACTAAGTTGGGTGATACAACATCTACTGTTGTATATAGTCCTATTGGTTTAGATTCATTATTTTTAAGTATTTTAATAATTGTTTTAGGTTATATTAGTATTAAATATTTATTGGATCAAGGTGATGTTAATAGTGTAATAGATAAGTTAAAAGAAACTAATTTTTTAACTTTTGGTTTTTGTATTATATTTTTAGTAATAATATTAAGTTTTTATGCTTCAAATATTATTAATAAACCTATTTTGCATGTTAGGTATCTTGTGATAAGTATTCCATTGTTCTGGTTATCTGTTAGTATTCTTATTAGTAGATTATATAAAAGTAATAAACAAATATTTAGTGTTTGTTTAATTTTATTATTAATAGGAGGTAGTATTAGTACATATTATAGTTTTAATACAAGTTATATTCAAGGTGTTGAGGTTAATTCAATGACTGATGCATTAATATAATTACAGATAATGATTTAGTGATTTATACTGATTTAACTACTCTTGGTTTTTCAGAAATATATACTAATCATCATCATCCTGATAATAATACACGGATAGAACAGTTAGATAAATATTGGGAACCTCCTTATTATTCTGTTTATGCGAGTCAACATAATATGAGTATTTTTACTTCTGATATACATGAGAAGATTAATAATACACTTAATAATGGTTTTAAGGTTTATATTTTAGGTTCCTCTGAGTTTGATTCTATTTTTAGTCGTTATTGTGATTATGGTTATTTTGATGGTCTTAATTTGAAATCAATTCATAATTATTTATTAGAAATTTCTAATCAATAAACAAGTTCGGATTAGGTAGTAGACGATTTTTTTTTAAATTCATTTTGATGTTTGTTTGTGAAATACGGGAATGGAAGATAAACTTTTCTAAGTGTTCTAAACCGTTTTTGGCAATTAAAAATTTGTTATCGAGGATAGCTTAAATGATCATTAGACAATTTCTATGAGTAAGTTAGTGGTCTATAAGTGAATCTGTGGGTATAGTGTTATGACAATTTAAATTTCATAATATTTATTAGTGTTTTATAAAAATTATTTATATTGATCTAATATTTTTTTTTAATTTAATATTTGGAATTTTGTCATGATAATTTTTATTAAAACTTCATTTTAAATTTAATTTAAATTAGTAATCATTGATAATTTAATAAATAAATTATTTTTATAATTATATTTTTAAAAATGATCTTTAAATTATTAATAAAATAAAAAATAAAGCATTTTAAAAATAATAAAAATTTATTATAATTTCCAATATTTA
>JAITEE010000165.1 GCA_031282205.1 Candidatus Methanovirga aequatorialis
AAACCATTTATATCAAAACCCCATATTTTTTTTTACTCATATAAGATTATTACAACTCATTATATATAAATTTAACGGTTTTTAACTAAAATTTAAAAAATAATTGTTGCACAGCCAAATGAAATTAAAAAAAGAATTTTAAAAAATTTTATATAATTTGGATTTTATACAACTTATATTAATTAATATATAATACTTAACAACTAAATATGAATATTAAAAACTCTTAGACTACGACTTTATGAGTTTATAATTTTATAGATATTTTTAATCCAGTTAAAGGTTGGGGGTTTCATGGAAAAAATAAATGATGTGGTATGTATTGAGGGGTTAGGCATGGATTCTAATTCGTATATACTCGATAATATTATTGTGGATACAGGAACAGGATTGAATCAAGACTATTTATATTCAAAACTCGCTGATTTAAAAATAGAAAAAGATGATATAGAAATGATTGTTAACACTCACTCTCATTATGATCACACTGGAGGCAACTATTTATTTTCTAATGCGAAGGTAGCTATTCATGAATTGGACGCTCCAGCTATTGAACATGAAAACGATCCTTTAACTGCATCGGCTATTTTCCATCATGATTTAAAAAGACATGACGTTGACTTGAAGATTAAAGATGGAGATAAAATAGGAAACTTTAAGGTGATTCATACTCCAGGTCACACTCCTGGTGGAATTTCACTTTGGGATGAGGAAATTCTTATTTCAGGAGACACAGTTTTTGCTGATGGTGGTTTTGGAAGATTGGATATTGGTGGAGATCATGATGATATGGAGAGATCTCTCAATAAGCTTAGAAGGTTAGATGTAAAATATCTTCTTCCTGGACATGGTCATTGGACCGATAATGGAAAAGAACATATAGAAACAAGCTATAACTCATTCACTAATTATTTTTAATGTTGTGGATACAATCATGTCTCATGAACGAGATGGTGATAAAAAAAATGAATATAAAAGCAGAATTATCAGTTGATGAACCTGATTTTAGGAAGTTAATAACAGGAAATATGATATACGTTGATAAAACAGAAGTTATCAGTAGAATATAACCGTTTCCCAACATAATCAAATGAAATAAATTTTATAAATAGTTAAATGTTGTTTATTTTAAATTTAAAGTCAAAATTTTAGAAGAGTTTAAGAAAATCAAAGATTTGTTCATGAAATGAATTTAAGAGAGTCTTTGATTCTCTGTTTCTAACTTAAGCAAGTTATAATGATAATGTTTATCAACTACTAATTTAATTATTTTTCATGGAAATGGGACATCTCGATTAAGAACTTCTTTTTAGGAGAAATCTCTTTTTAGGCTTTGAATATATTCATTCATTTTCTTCATAGCTATTTCGTCTTCATTCCATGCTTTAATGGCTATTGTAGCATAATAATCAGCTTCATTTAAATCTCCATATGAATACATTTCTGGTAGGTTCTTTGGAATTGGCTTTTTATTAGTTAAATAAGGTATAATGTGTTCATTAAATTCAACTGCTTTCTTTAACAGTGATTTAATTTTTCTGTCATTTTCTTTATTTTTAATGGCGAATAAAGCGTTGTTGTATAGTGTAAAAGCTCCAAAATCATCGTACTCAAGACTGTACTTTTCAAACTCTTTTATTCTATTAAGTTCTAAAAGTCTTGTCATCAGCACGTCTCTTGCTCCTTGATTATCATCTGGATTGAGTACAAGAAGGTATTCTAATAGATCAATTGATTTATATTTGTCTATGTTCTGTTCCCATAATAATGCAGAATAGTCTAACAACCACATCATAAATGGACGGGTTTCATGCAATTTCCAAAAGACACCTTCATGTTCCTTGAAATATTCGTCTCCTTTCAGATCATAAAACTCTGATATGGCGTGTTCATAATCTTCAACTGTCTTTAAATCTTTTTTTTCTGGTGTATCGTCATAAAGTTCTATACCCTCGATATATCCCAAGATATCGGTTATTTCTGATTGATTACTGTTCATAGGGTTGTTATAAATGCGCATATCAACCATTTGACTGTCATGATTTTTATAGAAGATGGTATGGGATACAACATAATTTGGATCTTTGAAGAAGTCCGTTTCATCAAAGTCCATATTTCCATCAAGTTCAAGGAATTGGATCCCATTAGGATCATTCTCTTCTTTTAAAAACATATCATGAAGGATCATTGTTGTATCTAAGTCAGCACTATCGTAATAACTATAATCTGTAATGTCGACTTCCCTTAGAAGATTTTTTGCAGTGTTTCTATCATCACAACCGTTATAAGCAAGATACGCTGATAAAAACTTGAAATCTCCGTTGTTATTAAGGATTTCGTCGTATTTTAAAGCTTTATCAAGATATTCTTTTGCAGCATCGTACTTTTCCATATCAGATAAAACACTTGCTTTTCCATAGTATGCAAAACCATATTCAGGATTGTTTTTAATGACTTCATCTATGAGCTCAGTGGATGGTGGTTCATCTTCAACTTGGAAGTATAATTCTTTGTTTACTAACGCCCAATTTTTTTCATCGTCTTCCTCGATCATTTTATCTAATATTTCGAGAGCCTCATCATCTTTTGCCAATGTCTTTAGGACTCTAAGTTTTCTTGATAGTGTCTCCAAATCTCTTGAATGATTTAGTATTTCATTATAAATCTCCAAAGCCTCAGCATATTGTTCCTCCTCCCTATAAATATTCGCCTTAAAATACAATATTTTTTTCCAAAACTTACTGGTTTTTGATAGACTATCGACATATTCCATGTCTTCATCAAATTTTTCATAGTCATAAAATAGGGTTTTTAAACTTGAAAGCAGGAGATCATAAGAGTCAGGATGCATTTTTATGCCTTCATCAGCAATAGATGTTGAATCAAATATACCAAAACTTGAAAGATAATCTATGGCCATTAGATAGTCTTTTTCATCCTTAGGAGAATGGTTTAAATATTCTAAAACAGTTTTTTCATAGTCATCTACACTTACTTTCCTGTCTATTAATTGTAAAGATCTTAATTTAAGCATATATGCTTCTAAATAGTCAGGATCCATTTTTAAAATTTTGTTAGAAGTTTTGATACAATTTTCATACTTTTCTTTCTTGAAAAATTTTTTGGCTCTTCTGATAAGATGTTCTTTTGTTATTTTACTCATTCTTTACCTTTTAACATTTTTAATAAAATTTTTTTATAGTTTAAATCGAAAAGTTTAAAAATAATCATCAATTTTATTTCTTTATTTTACCATTAATTTTCAAAACAAATGAAATCTATTGAGTATTTTAATTTTAATTATTTTCAAAAGTTTGGAGTTTAACTATATATTTATAGTGATGATGATAACGTTTATCAATTAGTGATTTGATTATTTCTTATAAAAAATTATCTAAATTATAGTGTTTTGTAAAATTATTTATATTGATCTAATATTTTTTTTAATTTAAGATTTGGAATTTTGTCATGATAATTTTTATTAAAATTTAATTTAAATTAGTAATCATTGATAGTTTAGTAAATAAATTATTTTTATAGTTATGTTTTTAAAAATAATCATTAAATTATTAATAAAATAGAAAATAAAACATTTTAATAATAATAAAAATTTATTATAATTTTCAATATTTATTTGAATGATGAAAATTTAATTTCACAATTTTTACTATAAATTTAAATAGATCATATTGGATATTGATATTTTATAAATTGATAAACTTTTCAAGATGACATAATAAAAAAAATTAACTGTTGTCTTACATCTAATCTCATTTTTTATATTTTATGACGTTGGATGTTATGAATCACTATTTAAGAACCAGCCATTTTCACGCCTGTTAGTTTTGATGCTTCTATGGTTAGGGAACGAATGTCTTCTTTTTCTATTCTGCTCATATTCGTGTTTCCTGCTTGTTGAACTAACATGCATCCTTCTTCAGTCATTGCCTTGATATATCTTCCTAGGTCTTCTCCTGCTTTATGATAATCAAGCCTGTGTCTTAATTGCTTGTCTTGTGTTGCTATACCTTTTCTACAGTTTCCTTTATAACACATTTGACATACTCTGCATCCTAATGCAATAAGTGCTGCGGTACCAATATACACTGCATCTGCACCAAGAGCTATGGATTTAACCATGTCGGCTCCATTTCTAATTCCTCCAGCCGCAACTAAGCTAACTTCACTTCTTAGGTTGACTTCTTTTAAGGCTTCATCTGCTTGTACAATTGAAGCTATCGTAGGAATACCGGAGTGTTCAGTCACAACTGATGGTCCTGCACCTGTTCCTCCTTGCATACCATCAACAACTATGACATCTGCCCCACCTTTTGCAGCTATTTTTACATCATCTTTGACTCTTCCTGATGCAAATTTGACCATGATTGGAACTTGCCAATCTGTGATTTCACGTAGTTGTGATATTTTCATACTTAAATCTTCAGGTCCTACAATGTCCATGTGTCTTGCTGGAGACAGTGCATCTGTTCCTTCAGGAATCATTCTAATTTTTGAAACCTCTGCAGTGACTTTTTCACCAAGTAGGTGACCTCCCATTCCAGATTTTGCTCCTTGACCTATTTTAATTTCAATAGCGTCTGCGTTATTTAAATAATTAGCAGAGACACCAAATCTTCCAGAGGCATATTGTGCTATTAGTTTTTCAGCTAACTTTCGTTCATTTTTTAGCATCCCACCTTCACCAGTGTTTGACGCTGTTCCTGCATACGTTGAACCTATTGCAAGAGCTAACTTTGCTTCTTTACTTAGGGCACCAAATGACATCGCACCGATCATAATCGGAGTATCCAATTTTAGGGGATGTTCAGCGTATCTATCTCCTAAGGTGACATTTGTAAAACATGGTTCTCTGTATTTATCTAATGGCGGTCTTGATACTTGTGCTGGTATTATCACAAGGTCATCAAATGTTGGAATTCTTCTAATGGCCCCCATACTTTTTACTTGATACGATCCTTCGGTTGATTTTCTTTTAATCTCAAACATATCATCATAAGAGAAGACGTTTCTTGTATCATCACTTACTGCATATACGTTAATGGCATTGTTTGGGCACATCTCTTCACAAATTCTACATCCAACACAATTTTTTTGATGGACGGGATATGGTTCATTGTTAACTATTTCATAGACATCATGAGGACAGTTGTTGTAGCATGAGTAACATCCAGGACATATACCCTCATCTCTATCATCACATTTATACCAACAACATCCTGGACGAGAGAAATCTCTATTACATAAAAATGAATCTTTTTTAACATTATATAGCATTATTTCACCTCTAATTCAACCTATTTACCATAGAATGGTCTTTTACTTTTTGGAATAATTTTTCTAAATTTGTCGTAGTTATTTAGGTTGAAGTCATGTTTCCTTAGTAGACTTTTAAGTTCTTTTTTATCTTCATCGGTGACGTCGACTAATTTGGCATTTTTTCCTAAACTTTCAACCTCACCTAAAACATAGATAACTCCTCTTATAATTGATTCACCAACGTCTCTACCCAAGTCACCAAGAACAACTATACGTCCACCCATCATAAATATTCCTGTCATAAAACCAGAGTTACCACCAATAATTATGGTCCCTTTTTTCATTATCTCTCCAGTTCTTGCACCCACATCCTTTTTTACGATGATTTCTCCACCATATATTCCTTGACCTACTCCATCACCAGCAGAACCTTCTATTAAAAGTTTACCACCCGTCATGTTATCTCCACCAAACCAACCAACATTACCATTAACTTTTATACTTGCCTTGTCGTTCATGGTTCCTATGAAGTATCCTGCTGATCCATCAACTTCGATGTCTACTTCTTCTACCAATCCTGCAATAAGATAGTGCATTGCGTGAGGATTTTTTAAAATTATTTTATCATATTTTGGAGCCATTTTTATAATGGTTTCGTTGGCCTCTCTTGGTGTCATTTTAGATAAATCAATTTCATAAACCTTCTCATTCATTTTAAAACCTGTTTTTTATTCAATTAATTGAAGGATCGTTTGATCAACGTTTTTTTAAAAAGTTTGAGTTCGATTAAAGTTGGTGTTTACTTTGATCAAACTTTTGTTGCGAGGTGAACTTATGAGAATCTTTGATTCTCCGTTTTTAAAAGCTTGGAGTTGATTCATAGACTCTCACTTCACCAGGGGATATTTGTTCAACGTTTGTGGTATCCATAACCTCTCTAAGTGAGACTTCTTCAGATGCTATTGCAAAAATCTTATCATTTTCAGCCATAACTCCAGGTCTAAGACCTAACCTGTCTTTAGCTATTCCTATTCCTTCTGGGGTTCCAATAATATAAGAAAAAGGCCCATCCATATCTTCAACGGATTGATGTAACGCTTCTTCTAAAATGTATCCTTGATCTAATTTATCTGAAATGTAGTGGACTAAACATTCGGTATCGTTATTGGTTTCAAATACATGACCTTTTCTTTCTAATGGATCTCTTATCTTCCAATAGTTTGTTATTTGTCCGTTATGAACAACGGTAACATCTTTTATTATGTAGGTTTGGAAAGGGTGAGCATGATATCTATCTACATTACTCTCTGTAGAGAATCTTGTATGTCCAATCGCATGTGTACCTTTAATTTCATTAACGTGGTATTTCTCCACAATATCTTTAACGTGACCAATGTCCTTTATCATTTCAAATGAATGACTTCCATTTAAAACCACAACATCAACATCAACTTTGTCAATTTTATGAAGAAGTGGGGGTAATTGTCTAAATTCATCAAGGGCTATTTTAGCTCTATACACAATTGTACCATCTTCTTCTGATGGGAATACTTGATCAGATTTTATAGGTGTTTTTTGGTTTATGGCCATTTTAACCTTATCAAGAAGTCCTGTTTTTTGGTTTACTTGAATATTTATATTGTATTCATTTTTTTCTAATCCTACACCACCGTAAATTGCAAATCCTGCTGAATCAGGTCCTCTATGTTGTAATGCACCTAACATTTTACCCATATCTTCTCCAGCGTTATGTAATTTACGATCTTTATAAACGATTCCAGCTATTCCACACATTATGTTTCTCCTTTAATTATTTTGAATTCATTAAATAATTCAACTATAGTCGAACAAGGTCTGATTTATTACTCAGATTTTAATCATGAATAGAACGATTGAATGTAAATCAAAATATTTAAAATTTAATATCTAACACTTCTTTTAAATAATATTCATGTAATCTTGTATCTTCGGTTAATTCAGGATGAAATGATAACGCAATATTTTTATTTTGCTTTACGGCTATTATTTTATTATCTATTTTAGATAATATTTCCACATTATCAACCCCGTTAAGATTCTCATTGCAGATTTTTTTAACTACTGGTGCTCTAATGAAAATTCCATGGAAACTACTGCCGAGTATTTCTATTTCTTTCTCAAAAGAGTTTTTTTGGGATCCGAATGAATTTCTTTCAACCTCCATGGGGATCATGTTGAATACATCTTGATCGTGATCGGTTTTTTTACTCATTAAAACCATTCCAGCACAAGTGCCAAAAACAGGGATTTCATTTTCTTTTAGGGACTCATCAATTCTTCTCTCTCTAATAAGTTTACCTATTACCGTACTTTCTCCACCAGAAATGATTATTCCATCACATTTATCTACTTCATCATTGTATCTAACGACATCAGCTTGACAACTAATGTCCATTTTATTAATTGCTTTTTTTGTCATGGCTAGATGTTCACTCACGGCACCTTGTAGATTCAAAATTCCTATTTTATTCATTGATGATACTGTCCAAGTTGTAGATTTAAAAAGTTTGATTTTACTTACTAAATAAAATATTGTGTTTAATTATATTTATGTATTTAAAGAATAAAACTAACACATTTATATATGGTTTATTAAAACTATGTTACAAAGGACGTAAAGGACGTTTATGGACATGAACGATCATAGTTGACTAGTGTTATGACAATTTAATATTTCATAATATTTATTAGTGTTTTATAAAAATTATCTATATTGATCTAATATTTTTTTTTAATTTAAGATTTGGAATTTTGTCATGATAATTTTTATT